>DAOVDS010000051.1 GCA_030669415.1 bacterium | reverse complement strand
TAGCGCCATGCCTCTGGATGAGGTAACTCCAACCAAGGCCAGATTTGCCAGCGCCGGCATCCATATGGCCATCCCCACTTGGTGAGATTCTGGCGTGGAGTTTTGTCTTTGTCTTTGCCCTGTCAAGCAATTGAGTCCAGAACTTCCGTCTTAGCTTTCGCCGCTCCGTAAACTCTTCTTTTGTTTTTCCCGCTTCTTTAGCCTCTTCGCTCGGCCCCACAATAACTGTAAACAGGGGCGCAGGCTGAGAGTCTGCGATTTTGACAGCTTCCACTTTTGCCAGATAGAAATCCGCCGCCGTTGACTCATTAAGCCAGGAAATAGCGTTAACGTGTTCCGGACGTGGGGCTGCTACAATCCATATTGCAGTCTTTGCGTCACGTGTTGTTAGGTAAGTAATCACTTTGCCGAGGTGGTCGTGGTCGCTCTTTCCTAACTGGTTTTCAATCACAACGGGATTCCCGGATTCATCTTCCGCAACAATATCTACGCTGAATTTCCCTGCCGCTTTTTCAGGTTCCGGATTCTGCAACGAAAGGTCAAGCGAATCGTTGAGTACATCAATGTTTTCCACAAGCCACGAAGTGAAATGCGCTTCATGCTTCCAAACCTCGCGGAGAGGAACTCTCTGTAATTTGCCTACCATTTCTCTACTTGTCTCCTTGCTTGCTGTTTTCCAGGCGTTTCATTGCCTGTCCCACCTCAAACTGGTCGAAGGTCAGGCCTCGCATCTTGAACGCCATGTCTGGTTACCTCCTAAAACAAGAGAAAAGGGGATAAGGAGATAGCAGAGATATGGGGATAATCCAAAAATCTCCTTATCTCCTTTCGTGTTTATCTCCATATCTCCTTTTCTTACACTTTGGCCGCGCCTGTCACTTCTTCCAGACATCAGCGCCAATGATATTTCTGAGAAGCTCTGAGGTGCCGCCGCCCAGCAGCAGGAACCTGGCATCGCGGTAGTATCGCTGAATCGGGTATTCCATGGCGAAGCCGTAGCTTGCGTAGATTCGCGTCGCCTCGTCCGCGCAGCGGTTGGCCGCTTCCGTGGCGAAGAGCTTGGCCATGGCGGACTCCTTCGTCGGCCTCTCACCCTTGTCAATCCTGAAGGCTGTATCATACACAAGAAGGTGCGATGCGTGTATGTCCATAGCCATGTCGGCCAGCTTGTGCCTGATAACCTGGAACTTGCCGATGGGCCGCCCGAAAGCCTCGCGCTCGTGGGTGTACTGCAGCGAAGCCTCGTACGCCGCCCGCGCAAGGCCGAGCCCGAGCGCGCCGGTCATCACCCGTATCTGGGCCAGTATATGCTGGAGGTTCTTGAGCCCCGTGCCCTGCTCGTCTCCAAGCAGGTTCTCAAGCGGAATGCGGCAGTCTTCAAATGAGACCTCCCCGATGACGGAGCCCCGCGTGCCCAGCTTCTTTATGTTCTTGCCCAGGGTCAGGCCGGGAGTTCCTTTTTCTACAAGGTAGAAGTCCACGCCCTTCACGCCAAGGTCCCTGTCGCGGGTCGCAAGCACTGTAAAGAAGTCAGCAACCGGCGAGCTGGTTGTCCAGAGCTTCGTGCCGTTAAGGATGTAGGAATCGCCGTCGCGCTTGACAGTGGTGCGAATGCCGCCCAGGTCGCTGCCCGCATTGGGCTCCGTCAGGGCGAACGCGCCCACCTTCTCGCCCCGAATCGCCGGCTTGAGCAGGCGTTTCTTGTGCTCCGGGGTTCCGAACCTGAAGACGAAATCAGTGCCCATCATGCACTGCATCGCGACGGTGAGCCCAAGCGACATCAAGCCTCGTGCAATCTCCTCGCAGAGTATGCAGTAGGCGGTAAATCCGGCATCGGAGCCGCCCACCTCCTCGGGGTAGCGCACGCCGAAGTAGCCGAGCTCGCCGCAGCGCCTGAACCAGTCCCAGGCAAACTCGCCGCTTTCATCCTGCTCGTCGGCCTTGGGGATGACTTCTCGCTTGATGAACTCGGCAACACTCTGGCGAAAGAGATTCTGCTCCTCGGTGAATGTCAGTTCCATATCAGGTGGTCTCCTCTCATCGCGCCGGCTGGAAGTGAGAGCCGAACATCTTAGCGCTTGAGCGCCGTATGGTCAAGGATGTTTCGCCCTCCGTGGACCGGGTGCGGGA
Source organism: bacterium (assembly GCA_030669415.1). Taxonomy (GTDB): domain Bacteria; phylum Planctomycetota; class SKW154; order SKW154; family DAOVDS01; genus DAOVDS01. The sequence goes on along the minus strand of DAOVDS010000051.1, from coordinate 15,584 downwards.
CATTCTTGTAGGTGAGGTTAGCCGGCGGGCTTGCCCGCCGCGATAGTCGAGGCGCGCAAACAAAACGCGGCGAACAAGTTCGCCGGCTAACTATTCGATTCTTTTTCTCTGTTTGGAGTACTTAATCTGGTTGCGGCCGGACTGCTTGGCCACATACAGCGCGCTGTCCGCCTCGGCGATGATGTTTTCCAGCTTGTTCATGTACTTCTTGAAGACTGCGACGCCGCCGCTTATCGTCACAGGCACTTTCTGGTTGCGGTCGCCGCGCAGCCGCGCCTTCTCGATGGCCTGGCGTATCCTCTCAGCCACCGAGACAGCGCTGCGGGCGGCGGTGTCGGGCAGCAGGATGCAGATTTCCTCGCCGCCGTAGCGGTAGGCGGAATCGTACTCGCGGATTTGCTGTTTTATGATGCCTGCGACCTCACGGAGCACAATGTCGCCCGTAAGGTGGCCGTGCGTGTCGTTTATGTTCTTGAAGTGGTCGATATCGAGCATTATGACTGCGAGTGATTTCGAGAGCCGCCGGCAGCCTGCGAACAGCTTGGATAGCTCGGCCGTCATGTGCCGCTTGGTGTAGAGTCCCGTGAGGCTGTCGAGGGTGGCCCGGTCGTAGAGTGTGGGCGTCTTGATTGCAAGGCCGATGTGGCTGAGGATGTTTCGCAGGTTGAGCTCCGCGCGTTCGAGCTCCTCGGGCGAGGTCTCCTCTTTGCCGATTTTTGCCTTGACCGCACCGAGAATCTCGCGGTCGACCATCACGGGCACGGTCAGGTCAAGGGTCTTGGCGGTCTCTTCGCGCTTGACATTGCCGTAGCGGGCGACCTGGGCCACGTGTGTCGAGTCCACGGCGGCGAGGTCTATTTTGCTGCCGAAGAGGGTCTTCCCGTCAAGCCTGCGCGCTTGCGCCCTCAGAACGTTCTTATCTTCCTGCGAGCGCAGGAACAGCGTTATCTCGCTGGTGCCTATCAACTGCTCGACGTGTGCCAGCGCGTGCTCGACGAGGCGCTCGAAATTGACATCCTGGCTGGCGAGCAGGCTTATCTCGCGCATGGCGGACAGGACCTCGACTTGGTTTGCGAGATTCTTGAGCTTGCTGAGATTCTCTGTGGCGCTGGCGGATATATCTTCAGTGCCGGGTGCAGGTCTTTCGGGAAGCCCGGTGCCCTGCGGCCAGGGGCCGGGGCGCTCGAGGGAATCCCTGTAGTATCGTCTTATCTGGAAAAGCAGGAGAATGCAGAAAAGCGCCATGCCGGCGGTGGCCAGGGCCATTACTCCTTCAATCGGGCGCAGGGTGTGGCGCCCGGTGAGCACCAGGTACGCGTAGTATCCCGCAAAGGCCAGCAGTACCAGACACACGGCGAATGGCACAATGATAGAATGTCTGTTCTCCGGTTCAGTCTTCATCGCTGAGCGTCACGTAGTTGCGTATTGCGTTCACTTTACCGGGACCGATACCGGGCACTTTCTGCAGGTCCGAGAGGTTTTTGAAAGGCCCGTGTTTGCCGCGGTAGTCGGCAATTGCCCGGGCGGTGACAGGGCCTATACCGGGCAGCAGTTGAAGCCTGTCGGGACAGGCGGAATTGAGGTTCACCTTGAAGGCGCCGGCGGGTACCGAGGTGCCTGCTACGCGAATTGGCCGTGGGGCGGTGGCAGCGTGGTTCCATACGGCAACCGAGAGCGCCGCGGCGAAGATGGCTGCCGCGGCAGGAACGGCAAGGCTCGCTACTTGGAATTTTCCCCGCCTTCGCTGTCCGGCGGTTCCGGAGCGGGCTGCGGCTCTTTCCCGGGTTCCTTCTTCTCTTCCGGTTTCTTTTCCTGGGGTTTCGATTCGGCCTCTTTCTCCTTCGCGGCTTTCTCGGCCTGTGCCTTCTTCCACTTGTCGTACTGCTTTATCTGCTCGCCAATCGGCGAGTCCTCCTTCTTGAAGCCTTCGGGGATGGCGAACTTCTCGGCCGGGATATCGCCGGACTTCACCTCCACCGCCTCGGACGAGCTGGTCTTGCCCTGGCCGGCAATGCGGAACACATAGGTCGTCTTGAGACTGAAGCCCTCAAGAGTTTCCACCTTCTTCTTGACTGACTTCGAGAAGAGGGCCATGGCGGAAAGTATTTGCGCCAGCTCGATATCCACCTCTATCTTGTCTGTAAGCCACACGGAGACTATGAGATTGCCCTCTTCCTTGATTATAACCTGCTTGCACGTATAACCGGCGATTTCCCTGGTTTCTTCGGGTTTCTCGACTTCCACCTTTGTGGGCTTGTCCTTGTTGGCGAGCTCCTCGCGCGCCTTCTTGAGCTGGGTGCCGAAGATAAGCTCAATCGCGGCCTTCTGCTCGGGCGCAAGCTGTTCTATCTGGTCGAGCTTCCGGAGTACCTGGTAGTATGCCATGTCGCGCAACTTGTCAAGCTCTGAGAGAGCGACCTGCGAGAAAGTCTTTTTCTCCGGGTCGATTGTGTAGACCTGGCCTTTGTCGAAATCCGCCACCGTGTAAGGTTTCTGGTCCTTTGTGTCAATGCGGACCTTCTTGCCTTTGATGAGGATTGTCTGGACCTGCTCCTGAGTCTTATTCCCGTCGGGGTCCCACTCGCTCTCGCTCTTTATGACGACTTTCTGCGTTATCGTGAGGTCCGCCACCGCAACGGTGGAGAGAGAGATGACAAGAAACGCTGCAATCAGGATTCTGAACATCAGCATACCTCCAAGCAGGGTTGTCTGGTACTTGCGGATTCTATCCGGGCTGGGAGGGTCTTGTCAAGCGAGAATCGGCTCCGGTGTGTGCATGTCGGTTGTTTAGCGGTCGAGCTTGCTCGACGTGTTTTTGTTTACACGCAATGCAAGCACCGCCGCTGAATTACACGCGCAGCAAGCTGCGCCGCTAAATATGCTGCATGTCGCGCAGCTTAGAGGAGTTCCCGGGCGAGGGCTGCGGCGCCGAGTACGCCGGCGTTTGCACCGAGCCTCGACCGGACTACCCTGACGCTTGATTTCCAGGGCCCGGCGAAGTGGGGTTTCAGGCCTTCCTTGACACGCCGGTACAGGCCGGGGAGGTGCTCAATCACGCCGCCGCCAAGCACAATCCTGCCGGCGTCAAACACTGTCTGAAGGTTCACCAGCAGCATAACCAGTGCGGCAGTTGCATCTGCCGCAACTCTGAGGGCGCGCCTGTTGCCCCGGGCGGCGAGCTTCCAGACCTCGGAGGCGCTCAGGCCGCGCCTGCCGCCAAGCTGCGCGTAGTGCTGCGGTATATGGGTGCCGCCAGCGTAGGCCTCGACGCAGCCGCTTCGACCGCAGTTGCAGGGCCGCCCGCCCGGACGAAAGATGGTGTGCCCGACTTCGGCGGAGTTTCCCGTTTCGCCCCTGAGCAGCTTTCCATCCACTATCACGCCGCCGCCCACACCTGTGCCGACGAAGACACAGATAACGTGCCTGGCGCCTCTTGCAGCCCCGTAACGGTGCTCTCCGAACGCGGCGGCGTTGACGTCATTCTCGAGAACCACGGGAACTGAGAGCTCGTTTTCAAGCAGGTCGGCGAATGCGACATTCTTCCAGCGGAGGTTGGGAGCGTAAATAAGCATGCGCCTGTCATTGGCGATATGTCCCGGCACGCCCGCGCCTGCCCCAGTCAACCTGGTTCTAACACGTGCGCTCAGGGATGCGGCCCGCTCGCCAATCATCGCGGCAAGCTGCGCCGGTTTCACACCCGCGGGTACGGGGAAGGATGCACCTCCTGTCATTCTGCCATCTCTGAAGACGAGAGCGAGTTTCACCTTGGTGGCGCCGATATCTATGCCCAGTACAGCGTGCCTGCTCACTCGCGGTCTCCCTTGTAGAGATGGAGGTTGGTGTCTTTGTAGCGCTCGTACTCGCTGAATATGCAGCCGCAGTACTGCTGGCGGTAGAGCTTCATTGCCCGCGCCTTTTCGTGTGCCTGCTCCAGGTGCCCCCTGAAATCGCGCCTGACAAACTCGACCCCGTGCAGCTTCGCCGCTTCCATTCCCGCTTCGGCAATCAGCCCGTGGACCTGGTGGGGACTGCCCAAGAGGGTTGTCGTCACCAGCGGGAAGCCTGCCTGTTTCGCCACGGCGCAGGCCTGCGTGAGGCGCATGGAATAACAGGTGGGGCAGCGCGCATCTTCGGTGCCGGCGACGGCGCGCAGGAACTCCCTCAAGCCGTAGTGCTCGTCGCAGTCTATGTCGAGCTTCATTCTGTCGCGCAGGACTTTGACAGCCTTGAGCCTTCGGCGAAACTCGATAAGCGGGTGGATGTTGGGATTGTAGAAATATCCCTTGACCGTAAAGCCCTCTTTCTCGAGCGCCTCGCAGGCCCCAATCGCGCATGGTGCGCAGCAGATATGCAGTAGAATTTTCTCAGACACGATGCCTATTCGAACAGGTTGTTTTTAGAGTCGGCGCGGCTGCGTTCAAGGTGCTTGAAGGCTTTTTCGGATGCGACGCGCCCGCGCATGGTTTTCTTGAGAAACCCCTGCTGTATCAGGTAGGGTTCATAGACTTCCTCAATGGTGTTGTCTTCTTCACCGACGGCGACTGAGACAGTCTTGAGGCCTACCGGCCCGCCGCCGTGGACTATTATCGCCTCGAGTATCCTGCGGTCGATGGCTTCCAGGCCGGCATCGTCAATCCCGAGCATCCGGAGTCCCTGCCGGGCTATTTCAGTCGTAATCGTGCCATCGCCCTTGACCTGCGCGACATCGCGGATACGCCGCAGGAACCGGTTCGCGATTCTCGGTGTTCCGCGCGAGCGCTTTGCGAGCAGCTCGACCGCTTCGGGTACCACGGGCACGTCCATAATTCTGGCGGAGCGTGTGATAATCCTGGTCAGGTCTTCCGGGGGATAGAAAACCAGTTTTTCGAGCACGCCGAAGCGGGCGCGGAACGGGGCGGTCAGGAGCCCTTCCCGCGTCGTGGCGCCTATGAGGGTGAAGCGGGGCAGGTCAATCTTGAGGCTGCGCGCGCTGGGGCCCGCATCGAGAATGATGTTTATAGTGAAATCTTCCATGGCCGAGTAGAGGTACTCCTCGACAATCCGGGGCAGGCGGTGAATCTCGTCGATGAAGAGAATGTCGCCCTTTTCGAGGTTGGTGAGGATTCCGGCGAGGTCGCCCGCCTTCTCGAGCACGGGCCCGCTTGTAGCCTTTAGGCTGGTTCCCGTCTCACGCGAGATTATTGTCGCAAGCGTTGTCTTGCCCAGACCAGGCAGGCCGGAGAAGAGGATATGGTCAAGCGGCTCGCCCCGCTGCCCGGCTGCCGTGACGTAGATTTTCAGATTCTCTACCGTCTGGCGCTGGCCGACGAACTCGCCGAACGACTGCGGGCGCAGAGTCGCCTCAAAGGGCGCCTCCTCTCTCTGCGCGCCGGGGTCATAGAACCGCGGGGACTGGTCTTCTTCGAAAGAACTGTCTATTGCCATTTCTGCTGTTCCCGCTCGAGTTCAGTTACACATAGTAATTGTAGCACTCTTAGGCGACTAATACAAACAATAACAGCCCTGCCGAGAGAGGCTCCGGGTCACCTGCTCAACCACCTGCGCTGTCGCTTCATGAAGGCGTCGAGATAGCGGTACTCGTGGTCGTCATACTTGTTTTTTGCGCGCTTCGAGCGCAGGATGGCAAGGCCTTTGCGTGCTATGTCGCGGCCCATACGCTTGAGGTCATCATCGGAGCCCAGCGCTGCGATGTAGTGTTTGAGAAAGACATGGCGGTCGGCGAGGTTTGCCAGCGGCACAAGGGAAGTTGAAAGCCGGGCGAGGTCGCGCACGCGCTGGCTGTAGCCGACGCTGGCGCCCGTCCGCGCACCGTCGAGGTCGGCAATCAGGGGCTCGCCGTCGGCCTTGACAAGGATGTTTGATGACTTCAAATCCCTGTGGTAGACACCGTCGGCGTGCATGCGTGCTACAAGGCGGGCGACGTCAGCCATGACCTTTCTGCGCTGAGCAGGCGGATTCCCTGCGGGGTAGATATCCTTTTCCCAGAGCTCGAAGAGAGACCTGGCATCGACGTGTTCGGTGATGAGGAAGCTGTGGTGCAGCAGCGGGCCTGTCCGCTGCGAGAGGGCTGCCACGGGTTGCAGGGTTGGGACGCCCCGCTCAATCAGCGCTACGAGGTTTCTGAAGAGCCTCCGGGCGCGCGAGCGCTGGAAGAGGTACTTCACGGTGAATTCCATGCCCCGCCTGTTGAGCCGTTTGATATGCAGCACGTGCTCGATGCCGTCTGCCTCGACTGTCACGACTGCGGCACGGGTGGTGGGTGAGTCCTTGAGAATCCGCGCACGCGGCAGGCTCATGAGGTTGTCGGGTTCCGCGAGAAGCTCCCGCCATTCGGGCGTGCTGTAGGCCGATACGATAAGCCCGTGGAGCGTTCGCAAGCGTACCTTCTCAACCGAGACTGATGCCATGCTAAGCCTTCTTCCGCGACAGTATTTCTTCGAGCTTCTCCACGACCTTGCCGAGCTGGTATTCCCACGTGAAATACGTGTAGACATGCTTTTGCCCTTCGAGCGCGATACGGCGGCGCTCCTGCGGCTTCTCAAGATACTGCCGTATGACGCGAATGCAGTCGGAGTAGTCCGCCTGCCAGGGTCGCAGCTTCTTCCTGGCGACCTTGAACCATGCAAGGTGCGTGCCGCTGACAAACCAGTTCTCGATGCCGGGCACGTAGGAGGTAATATGAAAGCCGCGGGATGCGAGCGTGAGCGCGGTGCGAAGCGAGAAGTAGTCCTGGATTTTGTTGTCGTCGTTGAGGCCGAGCACGATTTCGGCGTTGAAGCAGGCCCGCGCGAAGTCGTCTTCGCCAATGAACTCGCTCACTACGGGCATATCTCCGGGCCAGCGCTCGCCCCATATCTTGAGGTCGAAGCCCGCCTTGACCACCTCGCGCAGGAGGAGCTCCCGGCCAGCCTTGTTTGTGCCCATGAACGCGACCTGGCATGCATACTCGGGTACTTCCTCCTCAATGTGACGGTGGACCTTCGGGTCCACACCTTCCCATATATGGTGGACATTGCGAAAGCCGAGCTTTCGGTACTTCTCGACAAGGCCGCCCGCAGTCACCCAGAACGAGTCGCATTCTCTTCCCAGGCGCACAAGCCAGCCGTGGATGGGCGAGTCCATGTAGTGAAGCGCCACATGCGTTTTGCCGGCAATCTCGCGGATGACAAGCGGGTCCACCCGCTCGCCTTTCACCAGGAAAAGCACATCCGGCTTGAAAGACTCGATGGCCCCGGCCAGCTTCTCGTGCATCGCGTCGTTTCCTTCTTTCTTGGCGATTGCCCTGTAGTCGAAGGACTCGACTTCCTGGCCGAGCTGCGCAAAGGTCCGGCGGATGAAGTGGACGTTGGAGACCAGGTTTTCGAGCGGGCCTGCGACAAGTATCTTCATGGCAGCACCTCCGAGAGCCTGCCGGTGTATCTGCGCTGGGTGCCGCGGCCAAGAAGCTGGTACCAGAACTTGACGATTTTCAGCCGGGCGGGACGGTAGCGCAGGGAGCGGCAGTAACTGCGCGAAGCCTGGCTGAGGCAACCGTGGCGTTCGAGGTCTTCACCCACCCGGAAGTAGATTTCCGAGAAGACCCTGTTGCGCAGATACAAGCTTAACAAGCCGGCCTCCTTTCCGAGGTTGCAGGCTTTCAGGATAACGTGGAGCTTCTCAAGAGTATTCTGAAGCGCACCCTCGCGTGCCAGGTTGGCGGGATGGAGCCTGTATCTGGCGAGAACCCCGCCGGTGAACCCGAACCTGTAATGCAGCGCTATTCTGAGCCACATGTCGTAGTCCTGGCAGTAGCGCAGCGACTCGTCGAAGAGGCCGGTTTTGTCAAATACTTCCCTGCGGCAGATGACGGTGAGGGTCTGAAGGAACCGCTTCTGCCAGAGTCTCGGGAAGACCCACCCCGAGTACTGGCGCCGGGGGCGCTTGTCGACACGGTCGCCGAAGTGCGAGTAGTCACAGTAGTAGAGCCCGGCCCGGGGGTGTGAATCAATGTAGGAAATCTGGTGCGTCAGCTTTCCCGGCAGCCAGATATCGTCGTGGTCGCAGAAGGCTATGAGCTTGCCCCGGGCGCGCTTGATACCCGTGTTGCGCGCGGCTGAGGGCCCGGCGTTCTCGCGCCAGATATAGCGCACCCGGTTTATGTAGGGTTCGAGAGCACGGGCAGTCGCGGGCCCGGAGCCGTCATCGACTACAATCAGCTCGAAGTCTCTGTAGTCCTGGGCCAGTATGGACTCCACCGTCTCCACAAGGAAGTGTGGCGCGTTGTACGTAGGCACTACTACGCTTACTCTCGGCACGACCTGAGATCTCCTTTCACCACGCCTCCTGGCGTGGTGCTTCCGGTATTGTAAGGAATTGTCTTTATTTTTCTCTCCGTGCTCTCCGTGTCTCTGTGGTTAACATCAACCTTTCTTCAGAACTCCGGCGTAGACCTGCGCCGTCTGGTTGGCGCACTTCTCCCATGTGAACTCCGCGGCGCGCTTGAGCCCACGCTCGCCGAGTTCGGTGCGAAGTGCCTGGTCTGTCAGCACCTCTCGCACTGCCGCAGCTACCTGCTCGGCATTCCTCGGGTCAACCAGCCGGCACGCATCTTGGACAATCTCGGGAATCGCCTCCACGTTGGATGTCACGACGGGGCAGCCGCTGGCCATGGCCTCCAGGTTGGGCATGCCGAAGGATGCGTGCAGGTCCATGCAGAGGTAGACATCCACGCCGTTGTAGTAAGGTGCGATGTCTGTCAGCCGTCCGGGTCGGATTACCCGCCGGGTGAGCCCCAGCTCATCGAGACGGCTGGTGAAGAAGTCGTCTCTGTCGCCCACCCGCAGGAGGTAGAGGTTGTCGAGCTCGCCGGCCAGGGCGCTGAATACTGTTAGCAGCGTTTCCATGTTCTTGTTCTTGCGCTCGGTGCCGACATTGAGGATTACAGTTGCGCCGGCCGGTACGTGGAGCCTCTCACGAATTTCTTGCGCCGGGCGCGGCTTGAACATCTCGTGGTTCACCCCGAAGTATATCACCTCGATTCTGTCTGCAGGCACGTTGAGTATTCGGGTCAGGTCCTGCGCGGTGTCCCGGGAGTTGGCGATGACTGTCTCCACCTGAGGTAGGTACTCGAACTGGCGGCGGAACCGGCGTTTCGTTCCTTCGGTGTAAACGTCGTCGCTCGATTTCAGCGGGGCCAGGCCGTGGCAGGTCAGCACCGCCGGTTTTCGCCCGTGGCGCATAAGGCCGAGGTTGCGCTGGCTCATGTAGTGGTAGAGGTCGTACTGCCCCATCTTGCGGTGGGCCTGCCAGTGTCGCACCTTCTTCATGGTGAAAGGCACTGCATTTACTTCGCGGTCGCCCCAGTCGGAGGAATCACACAGACCCTTCTCTTCCACAAACAGGTGCTCGACGTGGTAGTGACTGGCGAGTGCTCTATGCAGCTCCGTCGCGATGACGCCGCCGCACGTACCCGGCGGGCCCGGGTTTATGAGTGCTATCTTCTCGCTGTTGTGAGGATTCGCCATTCCCATCTCACAGGTTACATGTGCCCTGACAGGCTGCGGTCCACAATCTTCACCGCGTCAACCCTAATTACATCTCCGGCGCGGGCAATGTCAAGAGCGAAGGTAAACAGCTTCAGAAGCCGCTTCACCGTTTTGCGCTGAATCCAGTGCAGGGGTTTGAGCCCGCGCAGGCGCCGATAATACCCGATGCTTCCTCTCAAACCCATTGTGCCTGACAGGTGGTGAATTCTTGTAACCCTGAAACCTGTGGCGCGCAGCAGGCGCACAAGAGGCTTTCGCCAGTAGGAACACAGGTGCCTTGGTGCGTCGAGGTTGAACCACTGCGCTCCAAAAACACGGAAGTTGAAACTCCTGAGGTTGGGCACCTCAATATAGAGAAGGCCTCCGGGCTTCAGCACGCGCCATATCTCTGTTAGAAAGGCCCTCGGGAAATGGATATGCTCCAGCACATGCAGGGCTGTCACGACATCGAAGTGCCTGCTGGGGAAATTCGCCTGTTCCAGCATACCGGCATGCACATCGAGGCCGAGCTTTCTCGCAGTCTCAACTGCACGCGGGTCAATCTCGACTCCGCACGTTTCCCAGCCGAGTTCTTTCAGGCGGTAGAGAAACGCGCCGGCACCGCAGCCGACATCAAGCACTCGCCCTTTCTGCCCGCGGAAAGCATCCTTCTTGAGGCGCGTGCGCAAGTCTGAGCCGTGATACCTGAGCCTCACAAACATCTTGGCAATACGTGGGATTCTGCGCGCAGGTTTGGGTCTCTTCAGGTATGGTGCGTACTCCCCGGCATAGTAGCGCGCAATCTCGGCAGGACTGGGGCGCGGGTTGAGGTAGAGCAGGCCGCATTCCGGGCAGAGCACCTCGCGGAATGTGCCGGGATGCCCGAGAAGGTTGTCGCGCGCTATCAGCACTGCATGTCCCTGGTTGTTCCCGCAGACAGGGCAGTCGGTTTCTTCCATGTCTCTCCACATGAACAATTGAACAGTAGAGCAGAGCAGCAGAGCAGGAGAGCAGCGCGCTCCTTTCCTACTGTTCAACTGTCTACTGTTCTACTATCTCGCGCCCAGCGCGCAGGCGCACCTCGACAAAGTAGTTGCGCATGAACCTGTCGGACTTAGAGCTCAAGAGCCAGAGCAGCCTGTCAAGCAGGCTGAGAACCGGCCGCGGTATTCCTATCCTGCGATACATCAATGCCGGCCGCACGCGGTCGAATCTCTCCACAGTGTAGTCTTTCTGAGAGCAGAGCGACAGCAGCGACTCGAGGCGCTGGCGTGTGTAGTACCTTACGTGCGTGGGGTCGATGTAGGTGCGAAACGTCAGGCCGGAGGAGTGGTCCGGCAGGGAGTCTTCGCCCGGTACGGAAATCAGCACGTTTCGCCTGGCGACGCGTAGCGACTCCCTGAGGGCAGCGCAGTCGTCATGCAGGTGCTCGAGGATGTCCCACAGGGTTACGGTGTCGAAGCTGTTGTCGGGAAAGGGCAGGACGAGCGCGTCGGCGAGGACTGCCCGCCCGGCGCATCGGGCGTGTGCCTCTGCGGCGCAGACGGGCGAGATGTCCAGGCCAACCGCCTTTCGCCCCGACGCAAGGACAAACTCGAGGTACTTGCCTTTCCCGCAGCCGATGACGGCTACGCTCTGGCCGGCCAGCCCGAGAAGCTTCGTCTTCTTGAACTTGCCTGACCCGCGAGGGGCAAGGACCGTCCTGTCGGGGTTTCGCCTCGCCGCTTCCATAAGTTCTGTTCCCAGTAGCCCGATGGCCACAACTGCGCTACAGTCAAAGCCCTGTTGTACACTGCGGGCAGTCCGGTTGCCCCGCCTGTCCGCGGGTGCTGCCCGACCCATCTTCCGGGTTAGTCGGTGTCCTTGGCGCAGCGGAAACCCAGGAAATTGCTGGTAGTGTTTGCAGGCTGGAAGGAGCGCCGGGTGGTTTTGGCGCTCTTGGCCTTTGCCGCTTTCTCGGCGGAGCTGCCGCGGACTATGTAGGTCTCCTTCGACTTGGTTGCAGTCCATTCCGCCGCGTTGCCTGCCATGTCAAAGACACCGTTGACAGACTTGTCTTTCGCCTGAGTGCCCACCGGCTTGAGCTTGCCGCCGGCAATGTTGGCGTTCCCATGAACATACTGCTTGCCCCAGGGATAAGGCAACTTGTTCTCGCCGTCCCAGGATGCGGCGATTTCCCACTCCACATCAGTGGGAAGGCGCTTCCTCGCCCACTTGGCATAGCTGCCGGCATCTTCCCAGGTGATGCCTGTAACAGGCAGGTTCGCCCAGTTGGCCGGCATACTGCCCTGGAGCCAGTTTGCGGGAGGCCGGTGATTTGTCGCCTGGACAAACTTCTTGTACTGGGTGCATGTGACCTCGTGGCGGTCTATGTAGAAGGTGCTGTAGACCTGTTTGCGCGACGGGTTCTTGTCTGGCGCGTCATCGGAGCCGAGAACCGCGGCGCCACCCAGGATATAGGCCATGCCAGGCTCTCTGGCATCCATGATTTCAAGGAACTTCTTGTTGGCAATCTCTCGGAGCTTCTTGTTTGGGTTCAACAGCCATACCGCGCATTTTCTCCGGGCTTCATTGAACTTCTTCTCTGAAAGCAGACTCTCAATCGTTTTGAAGTCCTCCGCGAACGCCAGGTGGTGTTTCAAGTCGGACTTGAGCTTCGAGAGCGCCTTCTTCTCCTCTTCCGTCAGGCGCTGGTCGTTTTCATACTTGGCGACGATGCCAACTACCTCCTCGTATTTCCCCTGCTTGATAAGACTGTGTCCGTAGTCGTGCTCCGACCGGAACTTCTCCTGACGCGCCTCTTCTTCTTTCCTGGCGAGGTGTTTCTTTCGCGCCTGCTCAATCTCGGCGCGCACACCTATGACCTCGATAATAATCCGCTGCTGCTTGGAGTCCTTGAACGGCTCAATATGGGTAAGTGCCTTGTCGAAATCACCTCTGGAAAGGTCCTCTCTGGCCGCTTCGATTGCCTTCCTGAAAATGTCCAGCTCGGCTCTCTTGGCAGCCTCCTTCTCGAGGACTTTCTTTCTTTCGGCGATGCGCCGGGCAAGTTTTTCAGCTTCGGCCCGGTGCTTGGCGATGGCGCTTTTGAGATATCGTTCCATCTTCTTGAGGGCCTCGGCCACTTCGTCCTGCTCCAGGAGCTCCTCGGCCGACTCCATGTCTTGCGGGAACATCCTTAGCATCTCCTGTGTCACGGTCGTGTCTGCATCAATCTTGCTTGCGAAGTCAGCATACTCCTTCAGGGCGGCGGCTTTTGGCCAAGCCTCTTCATAGGTGTTGAAAATCTGCTGCGCACGCACCATGAGGGCGCGATTCAAGCGCCTTGCATCGCCGATACGCTCCATCTTGTAGAACTCGCTTACCCGCTGCTTCAGAAGAGCGAAGCTCTTGTTTGCTTCAGCGAAGATCATGTCGCGATAGACGTTTAGTTGCTGTTGTGCCTGCGTGTTGGCGAACTTCTTCGGGAAGGTGTCAAGTTTCCGAAGAGCCGTGAAGTACTCCTGGGTTGAAAGCAAGATGTCTGTCTCGCGTTTGAGGTCCCTGAAACTCCTGGTGGCCTCCTCTTCGAGCGTTAGCTGGGGCTTGAACAGGTAGGGTTTCAAAAGGAAGGTGAAGGCCAACACTCCTATTGCACCCACCACGGCAACGGCGAGCGCGATTATGTAACCGCGTTTGGGCTTGCGAGCTTCATCTTTTCCCGGCTCTACCGCGATAGTCTTGTATTTCTTCGCGCGGGCGCGCACCTCGGGATCCATCTCGGGGCCAGTAGGCAGGTGCAGGCCGACTGGCGGCTCCGCCCCTTCGGTGGTAACGTACTGCTTGAGGTCGACCATGTCGTTTACAAGCTCGGTCATCTCCTGGTAGCGGTCGTCCGGGTTCTTGGCAATCATCTTCGCGACAAACTTGGCGACCGTGGAGTCAAGCCGGTTGTCGATTTCGGTGATAAGCTTCGGAGCTCCCTCGAGGTGTGCGTCGCGAATTGCAAAGGCTGTCTTGCCGTCGAAGGGGAGCACGCCTGTGAACATCTCGTACAGCGTGACGCCCAGCGAGTAGACATCGGTGCGCGCGTCCGGCTGTTTCGCTTCAAACTGCTCCGGGGCCATGTAATGTGGCGTGCCCATGAAAAGCGACTGCTTCGAAGCAGTGTCTTTGTCTATCTCCACGCTCTTGGTCAGCCCGAAATCCGTGACTGTGACAAGGCCCTGCTTGTCGATGAAGACGTTCTCCGGCTTGACATCTCCGTGATAGACGCCCTTGTCGTGGCCGGCGCGAAGGGCGCGGGCAACCTGGAGCACAACGTCGAGCGCCTCCTCCTGAGGCAGCTTGCTCTCCAGTCTCAGCTTCGAGCGTAACGTCACTCCTTCGGCAAATCCCGATACTACGTAGATGTTGCCGTCTTCTTCAATTGCGGAACTCACCTCTGCCACGTTCCGGTGTTCTATCTTCGTTGCGGCCTGGGCGGACTCCAGCATGCGCGTGCGCCGCGACTCGTTCATCATGTCAGCGCGCACGACTCGCACAGCCACCGGCTTCCCAATACCTTCAGCTATTCCCTTGTACACTGTGCCGGACTGGCCTTCGCCCACAACGGCAACTATCTTGGCGCCCCCGACTGTGCGCCCAATCAGAGGGTCTGCGCCAGTCAGCTCTGCCACGTCTCTCATGCGTTTGGAGGAATACTCTCTGACAGGCGCTTGCGCCATCAGCCCTTCGAGTATCTCCTGCATGTCGTTGCTTTCACCGCCCCGGTCGGTTGGGGTGTCTTGTCCTGCCTCAATGGGCGCGCGCTTCTCTGTTTCTTCTCTGAGCAGCCTGTCGGTTGCTTCCTGCAGGCTCCCACGCGCAACTCTCTCGCTGAACGGCCGCCCTTCTTTCGTTACTTCAGACAGGACACCGATATCATCCTCTATCAGCTCGTGAAGTGCCTCATGCATGGAATCATCATGCACTTCTTCGTCCTCTGCTTCCTCAAGCATGGCTACGGGGGATATGGCTTCCGTTTCGAGGTGATCCGGCAAACCCGCTTTGCCTGCTCTCGCGGCGACTTCATCGTCACGCTCCTCCATCTCCTTCCATCTCTGCCAGTTGGCGGGAAACTCGTTCATAAGGAGGCTGAGTTCTGCAGGACTTATGTGGCCTTCGTCCGCGAACTTCTCGAGCAGGAGCCCCAGTTGCTGGTCAGTAATGACTGCCTCACTTACCAGGACCTCCGCGAGCGACAACTCGTCGGCAATCCTCTGCTTCTCGCATTCCTCGAGCGCCTCGCGGTCCAGGGAGTGCTCCCTCAAGAGCACTTCAAGCATGAACTTCCTTGCGCCATACGTGTTGTGTGGCAATACCACCTCCCAAAACACGCGTACTGACCAAATATGAACCCAATACATTATAGGCATCGCGAAGCGAAATTCAAGTGTCACCGTCATACATTAGGCAAAAGTGACTATTGAACAGATGGTTGGATGTTGCCGGGAATCCCCGGCCAGGGCCAGTAGTCTATTGCTGAGAAATTGACAAGGGGCGGTCCTGTCAAACAGACTGCCCCTTGTGGTTTTGCACCAGCCTTAGCGCTTCGAGTTCTTGCCGTGGCGCGTCGTCAGCTTGTATGTAAACTCCTTCTGCTCGCCCGGCGCAAGCTGCAAGACAAACCGCACCGTCTGCTGGTTCAGCTTGTCGTGCTTCTGCTCGCTGTCGAGCTCCCAGTCGCCTCCGAAGCGGCGCCCTATCTCAAACTGTATCGCTATCCCCTTGGTGTTTCTTATCCGCGTGTGATAGCTTTCCTCGGTGTCCCAGCCCGTTACCCACGAGTGCCTGCCCCGGCTGTCCCACTGGATGCGAAGCTTCTTGTAGTCAAGCAGCTTGCGCTCGAGTATCACATCCGGGTCGGCGCCGAGGTTTATCTCGACATCCTCGCCTATGGGCATGTACTTGATTGCCTGCTGGCCGACAAAGCTGAGGCTCCCGTCTTTGTCGCGCTTGAAGACACGCACCACGCCGTCGGGAAGCGGCTCCTCGCCGAGGTTGTTCTCGCCCTGCTTCTTCCCCTCGACCTTGCGGTTCTTGAACTTGTAGAAGCGCACC
>DAOVDS010000108.1 GCA_030669415.1 bacterium | reverse complement strand
CAGGCCAAGACAAGTTAGGGAAAACCCGGAACCCGGCACTCTTACGCAAGGTGCTGATTGACATGAAGTTAAGCAACTGCCGGAAACCCGCCTGTCGCCGTAACCGGGGAAAAGAGTCTTTGACAATTTGTATTTTTTCTTACGAGGTTGACGTGTGCAAAACGGGCGCTATACTAACCCGGAATTCACTTTTTCTTGTCCCGGCGCAAAATTTCGTATTTTTAATGTCCCATTTCCACATTATGCGAGTAATACTTAATAGAAGGCTTTTAAGGTTCAAGAACGTGGCGAAACTCTCTATGTCGAAAGCGGTTGCAGCGCTCCTGCTCGCGCTGACTGCACTGCTGTGTCTCTACGGCAGTGCTCTGAGCCGTCCGCCTGACAGGGCGCCCGCCGCACCCGCAAAGCCGCATATCCCCGGCGAGATGCTCGTACGGTTCAAACCCGGCTTCAGGAACGCTGTCGAAAAAGCCATAAGACAACGCGGCGCACAAGTCAAGAAATCCTTCGGCGGACAGCTTGAAGGCCTGCTGCTTGTCAGGCACAACAACCCGGACCGCACGTCCGAAATCCTCGCCACCCTCCTCAGGAGAGATGACGTCCTCTACGCCGAGCCCAACTACATTATCAAGCCCGCCCTCACTCCCGACGACCCGCAGTTCTACCGCTCCTGGGGCCTGCACAACACCGGCCAGCGCTACCGCACAGCCCCGAGGCGCAGCGGAACGGAAGACATAGACATCGACGCACCCGAAGCCTGGGACTTGACAACCGGCTCAAATGGCACTGTGGTCGCTGTAATCGACACAGGCGTCAACTACAGCCATCCGGACTTGTTATCCAATATATGGGCAAACCCGGGCGAGATTGGCGGCAACTCGATTGACGATGACGCCAACGGGTTCGTCGATGATATCCGCGGCTGGAACTTCCACGCAGACAACAACGACCCATCCGACCCCGACGGGCACGGCACCTCTGTCGCAAGCATTGTCGGCGCCACGGGAGACAACGCCGCCGGGACCTGCGGCGTGTGCTGGGACGTGTCCATAATGCCGGTCCGTGTCGGGCTGGAAGGGGGCGCTCCCGTATCGGAAATCGTGCCCGCCATCCAGTACGCTGTAAGCAACGGCGCACACGTGATAAACGCAAGCTGGGGCACTTCATCCCATTCTCAAAGCCTCCTCGATGCCATAAAGCTCGCCCGCACCAGCAACGTCGTGTTCGTCGCCGCCGCCGGCAACAGCTCCTTGAACATCGATGCGTCGCCCTACTACCCGGCTTCCTACGCCCTCGACAACATAATCACCACCGCAGCCATTGACGCCAACGGCAATCTCGCCAGCTTCTCAAACTATGCCAGCACATCCGTTGACATCGCAGCCCCGGGCGTGGACATCTACGCCGCCGAAGGCAGCTTTTATGGCTATTTCTCAGGCACTTCCGCGGCCGCCCCCTTCGTCTCAGGCGCAGCAGCTCTCCTTATCAGCGCCAGCCCGGGCATCCCTTACGCCGAGACGTGCTCCCGTATCATCACGTGCGCCCACCGGCTCGACAGCCTTAACGGGAAGTGCGTAAGCGCCGGCATGCTCAACGTATACAACGCAATCAACGTCGGCCAGCCCGCGGTTGTGGTCGACTCCGTCTCTCAGGATGTCCTCGGAACCGGTGATTCAACCACTATCACCTGGACTGCCAGGATGGATGGCACCTATTCGGTCGAGGTGGGTGGAAACGGCACCACCGGCTCAGGCACCGTCATAGGCTCGGGAACCTGCCAGGTCAACGACCAAATCAACTCGACAGTAACCGAGGCCGACCTCCCGGACAACCAGGCCAGCTCAGTCTACATAATCATAGAAGAAGCGCTCTACGCGGGGTTTGCCGTCGTCACCCTCCGGGACGACCAGACAGGCCCGGCCTCCTCGATAGACTACCCTACACCCGGCTGCACGCTCGGCACGCTCAACCAGGTAACCGGCACTGCCGAAGATACGGGAGGCGCTGACGTCGCAACTGTAAGGCTCGCCATCTTCAACGACTCGTCCTACTACAACGGCACCGACTTCAGTTCCCCCACATCCATCTACTTCGATGCCTCAGGCACCGGCAACTGGACCTTTGACTCCTCTTCAGTACCGTGGTCCGACGCCACCACGTACACACTCTATGTCCAGGCCGAAGATACGGTCGCAAACGTCACCGACGGCCAGGACCCGGTAGCTTTCAACTATGTGGCCGGCGCACCTTCAATAGCCATCGAATCCATTTCCGCATACATCCTCGGCACCAGCGATACCGCAACCGTGACCTGGCGCCCAGACACGGGCGGCACCTACTCAATCGAGGTCGGCGGCACAGGCACACCCGGAACAGGCTCCGAGATTGATAACGGTGCATGCATTGCCGATACGCCTGTTGGTTCCGTCATCAATGAAAGCGACCTCGCCGACAACTCGGCCAACACTGTCTACGTCTTTGTCACCGCAGCTTCCATTACAGGCTCTGTAAGCACCACGCTCTACGACGACCAGACGCCGCCCATTTCCAACATTATCCAGCCGCTGAACAGCCAGACCTACACCGAGCTAATCGCAGTCCTCGGTCGCGCATCCGATACCTGCGGCGCCAGTGTCGCGCTTGTCGAGGTTCAAATCACAGACGGCGTGAACTACTGGGATGGCGCTTCCTTCACAACCACCGAGTCGTGGCTCCCCGCAGAGGGCACGACTGACTGGAGCCTGAGCACCTCTTCAGTCCTGTGGGCGGACTTCGCGTACTACACTGTCCGGTCCCGTGCGACAGACTCGGTCGGCAACGTCGAATCACCCTCAGCCGGCGTGACTTTCTACCACAACTCCGGCAACACCGTCATCCCCAGGAAAAAATCCTCCGGCTGCAACCTCGCCGACTCCGAAGGAAGTTTTCCTTATGCTGTACTCCTTATTATCGTGCTCATCACTTTCTGCGTAATCCGCAGATGCAAGAACACAAAGCCGCGGACTTCAGTTCGCGGATGATTCCGGAAGCATCCGCCGTACGGCGGACCGGAAAGCGTGGTGAAGGAAAGACTCTCGATAGAGCTGGTATCACTTCTTGGTAAAGAACCTGTGGAAACTTACTTTCCTTACCTGGGCCGCGGCGTAAAGCACCGTGGCTTTGGAATCATCTATTGGCCGTTGGTTTCCTCTTCTCCGTGTCTCCGTGGTTTTGATTGATGCCCGCGGGCTGAAGCCCGCGGCTTTGTCTTATCTCGCAAACGCTGCCAGTAGGCGAGGCGTTTGGCGATTTCCTTCTCGAAGCCGAAGTTGCCGGGCTTGTAGAACTTCGTCCCCTTGAGCTCCTCAGGCAGGTAGTCCTCAGCCACAAAATGCTCATCAGTTGAATGCGGATACTTGTAGTCCTTGCCGTAGCCGAGGTCTTTCATCAGGCGGGTGGGCGCGTTGCGGATGTGCAGCGGCACAGGCAGGTCGCCGCTTTCTTTTGCACTCTTCGCGGCGGAGAGGTATGCCTTATATGTCGCGTTGGATTTGGGCGCTGTAGCGAGGTAGATAACCGCCTGCGCCAGCGCGAGGTTGCACTCAGGCATGCCCAGGTAGTGGCAGGCATCATAGGCGTCAATCGCAACCCGCAGCGCGTTCGGGTCCGCGTTACCGATGTCTTCACTTGCCGCCCTCACCAGGCGCCGGGCGACATACAGCGGCTTCTCGCCCGCCTCGAGCATCCTGGCAAGCCAGTAGAGGGAAGCGTCCGGGTCGCTGCCGCGAAGCGACTTGTGCAGTGCCGAGATGATGTTGAAGTGCCACTCGCCATCCTTGTCGTATCTCGCCACGCGCCGCTGCGCAGCAGATTCAAGCAGTTTACGGTCTATGGTTTTCACCACGGAGGACACGGAGGGCACGGAGAATTCATTTCTTCCTATTTTTTCACCTTTCTTTTTTCTCTGTGTTCTCCGTGCTCTCTGTGGTGAAATGTCTTGAGGTGCGGCGAGCGAGGCCATCTCGAGCAGGTTCAGTGCACCCCTTGCATCGCCGTCCGCCAAATCGAGAAGGTATTCTCTCGCATCCCTGCTCAGTTCAACCGAGCTGCCCAGGCCCCGTTCCTCGTCGGCAAGTGCGCGCTTGATAATCCCACCCAGTTCCTCCCGGGACAAGCGCTCCAGCACAAACACGCTGCAGCGCGAGAGAAGCGGGCCAATGACCTCGAAGGACGGGTTCTCCGTGGTGGCGCCAATCAGCGTGATTACCCCGCGCTCGACGTGCGGCAGGAACGCATCCTGCTGCGCCTTGTTGAACCGGTGAATCTCATCAATGAAGAGTATGGTGCCCCTGTCCCTGAGTCTGCGCGTCTCTTTCGCATCCGCAACTACCTTTCGCACATCCGCCACGGTGGAGGTAACCGCACTCATGGGGATGAAGCGCTGGCCTGTGTTGCGGGCGAGAAGGTAGGCGAGAGTCGTCTTGCCGCTTCCGGGCGGGCCCCAGAGGATAATTGAAGGCAGGCGGCCCTGCTTGAGCCCCTTCCTGAGTGGGCTGCCCTCGCCTACCACCGACTTCTGGCCAACAAATTCGTCGAAGTCTCTCGGCCTCATCCTGTCGGCGAGAGGCGCACCCGGGCCCGGCTCGAATGGGTCAGTCTCGCTTTCAAACAGGTCACTCATCCGGGAGTCCCGGTCGGCAAGGAGAATTCATGTCAGAGGACTGCCGAGGCCCTTTCCGAATCCTACGGGGATTTCGCGGCGCCCGCTGCCGCTGAGCGCCTCTGGGTTTCGAGCAGCGAGTTCAGGCCACCTTTGATGACGTCATCCATGCTGTTCAGCGGGCCGTTGTGGGGATACAGCGTGCAGAGCGGGTCGAGCAGCTTCTTCGCCTCCCTGTGGGTTCTTATGGCTGCGGAAAGCAGGGCCATGTCGTTCTTGCCGAACCTGCGCAGGTTGTCCATGTAGGCCTCGAACTCGACCGTCGCCTGCTCCCACTTCAGGTTGGCTTCCCACACATCCATGGCGTGCTCCCTGCGCACACCCGCGAACTGCGCGACTATCTTCCCAATCTGTTCCTCTGTCAGCACGGGGGCTTCGTTCTGGGCGCCGTCCTGTTTCCCCGCTTCCTTTGTGCCGGGCGCGGCTGCACAGCCCACGCAGAAACCGAGGACCACAGCAGTTGCAAGCAAGGCGAAAAGACGTTTTCTCATCTGACCTCCCGGGTTATTACTTGTTCATATCAGGCGACTGCGTACCGGGGCCCCGTTCGACCTCACGAAGCAGGTCCTGCATGTAGGTGCTCACACGGCCCTTGAGCGGCATGACCGAGTCCGCCCTCGATTGCCTGTGAATTTTCATTACTTCCTCTATCGCGCTTTTGAATATCTCCAGCGCGCGCCTCCTGGTCTCGTAGTCAATCTTGTTTTCGTGTAGCTTCGTGTCATAGAACTGGTTATAGAGCCTCTTGCCCCTGGCGATATTCTCTTCCACGCTTATGACCCTGCCATAGTAGGCCGGGCTCAGGTCCGGGTACTTCACCGCGAACTGCTCGCTGGAGCGGGTTATGGATTCGACGTCCGTCGAATCCGCAACGACGCACGAGCACACCGGCAGTAAGAAAGCGGCTGTCACAAGAATTAGAAGACATCTACTCATCGCGCATTAACCTCCCCTCGCCCATCTGAATGAATCCCTGCAGGAGGGAAACTTGCACCTCGGCTTCCAAAGCCCTACGGCTTCTTGCAATTATGGGTGCCGTGTGCGCGAAAGTCAAGCACATTATCGGCCTCACTCGACAAGCGGACCATACAGTTCCGTGCGCCTGTCACCAAGAACGTCGTTGTACTCGGTTGCCATCTTGTCGTTGGCGTCCGCCGGGTCGAACTCGACCACCTTGAGCGCTTCTTCATCTTCACCGAGCCTGAAGAGAATCTCGCCGTCCGGCGTGACAACCTGGCTCTGCCCGGTAAACTCCAGCCTGCCCAGAGTGCCTCTCTGCTCGGCGCCTGTGCGGTTGACCGTAACGAAGAAGACCCTGTTCTCCCACGCCCGTGCGAGCGCAATCTTCTGGCACCACGGCAGGACCAGGTTCGCCGGGTGCGCTATTACCTGCGCGCCCCTGAGCGTTAGAATCCTCGCAGCTTCGGGAAAGAGCCAGTCGAAGCAGATAATCATCCCGACCCTGACATCGCCCGCGTCGAAGACATTGAACCCCGAATCGCCGGGCGTGAACCAGGACTTCTCCTCGCAGAACAGGTGGGCCTTCCGGTACGTCCCAACCAGGCCACCGGGGCCGACAAGCACCGCCGAGTTGAAGTACCTCTCGCCGGCATCTTCGGCCAGCCCGCAGATGATGTGGCAGCCCAGCCCGGCCGCCATTTCACTCAGTGCCGCGCACGTCCAGCCGTCCGGGACAGGCTCGGCCAGCCCGGCGAGCTCTTCCCGGGAGGTGAACTGATACCCCGTGAGCGTTAGCTCCGGCAGGACAAGCAGGTCACACTCAAGACCTGAAACGGCGCCGCGTACTCTTTCGAGGTTCTCTTTCTTCTCGCCGAAACGCGGTGCAAACTGGTAGACTGCTAACTTCATCTGTCCTTCTCAGGGCGAAGTTTCCTCTTGGTTGTCTTTCTTCTGACCCTTGATTTGTGCGCAGTCCGGGAGGAGCGCCTTCACCTCGTCAGCCGCATGCAGCAGCTCAATCTCCACCCTGGCGTAGAACTTCTTCTCCAGCTCCGGATACTTGTTCTCCCGCTTGCGCCCACTCAGGATCTTCACGATATCCGCACGCGCCTGCTCGAAGGGTACGTATGGCGAGTCGTCTTTGTGCTCGATTTTAATCAGGAGCAAGTCGCCTTCACGCTCGATTGTCTTCGAGACATCACCTCCCTTTAGCGTGGCGATTACATCCGCGATGTTCTTTCGCAGGTCTGAGGGCGGCACAGGGGGCCAGAGACCGCCTTCGTCCTTCATGGGCCCCTCGGAGAACTGCCCGGCGAGAGCTCCGAAGTCGGCGCCCTTCTCCAGGTTGTCCTTTATGTTGTCCATGAGCTTAATCGCTGCGTTCCTGCCTCTGTTGGCGCCGCCGAACTTGACCAGAATCTGCCTGTAGGTAACAGTCTTGCGCCTGGCGAAGGAAGGCTTGTTTTTCTCGTAGTACTCGCGCGCCTCCTTTGGCGAAACGTAGGTGTCAACATAGAGCCTGGCCTGCAGGTATTTTTGCCTGAGCAGCAACCTGGTGACTGTCCTTTTTATGTCCTTGACAGTCAGGCCGGACTCCTTGAGGAGAAGCTCGTAGTTGTCCCGCGTGCCGAATTTCCTGGCATTCTCATCCATGACGCTCTCGGCTCTTTTCCTGTCAGTATCGTCAAGCTTAACTCCCTCGAGCGTCGCATTGATTTCAATCACAGTCTCCTCAATCAGTACCGCGAGCGCCTTCCTGAGAATTCCCTGCATCTCCTCGTCGAGCCTCGCGCCGCGGTACTTACTCTCAACCCTCTTGCGCTCGCCGGTCATCCCCAGCAGTCTGTTCACATCAAGTTCGGTGATGACCCTCTCGTTGACCCGGGCCAGCACCACCTTCCCGGCCTCTTCCTGAGCCCTTAGCGGCGCAATCGCCGCCACAGAGAAAGCAAAAGCTGCTATTACGACCAAGTATTTCATCGATAGTTCCTCTCACAATTTCGATACGCCATTATATTGCAGCGCAGGCTCAGGTCAACAACATACTGGATTCCGACCAGCCCCGACACTTTCCCGCGCCCTGCCGCCTTGCCCAGTGCGAAATCTATAGTTTTCGCACGCCGGATTCGTGGCTCTGGAACCCGCTATTTTGCTGTGTCGTGATTGTCGATTCTTTGGTGCCTTTTTGCACATGCCCTGGTCCAACCGGCAAACCTTATCTGGCGCTGCGGAGAAGACGCGCAACTGTCATCCTGAACTCCCCGTAATTGTATGGGCTGGCAGTGGTTCCGTTGAGGGGGAGTTGGCAGGAAGAGCAAAACACTTGCATCGATGCGGCCTATGCCTCATACTTACAGTTGGGGGACACGGCGGTGTCGAATTGGATTCCAATTAGCCTCGTTATTCTTGTCGTAGCTGCGTGCGGCTGCGCGCAGACCGGGCTGCACCTGCGGTCCGTTGCGATGCATCCCCCTGGCGGGCGTTGGCCGGACCTGTCGGCTGCAACGCCCTACGTTCTTCCCGAGAGCACCTCATTCGGCGTGTCGCTGGGAGAGGTCACGGCTGTACGACGCAAAGCGGCTGAGGGACTGCATGGGAGCAAGTTCAAGAGGGGGATGTTCACAGGCATCAACGCGAGCTACGTCTTTCCGATGTACCCGAAGGGCGAGAGGACATCTTCCTACGTCACGCGCTATGGGCTGGAGCTGTGGGTCACAGACTACGACATGCGGCTAAGCCAGGGTGGTTTCGAGCTTGGGACGCTGCATATTACTTCCCATATCCTCGCCTTCAAGTTCCTCAAGGTACCTGAAGAGGAGCATTTCCTGGGGTTCCATCTGGATATCGGCGCCGGCTGGGCCGGCACATGCTTTTCGAAAGGCTCGATGCTCAGGGCACAGGATATCGCCGGCGGCACGCATACAGACATCTCGGTCAGCTCGGCAGGTGTTTTCGTTGCAGGAGGTGGAGTAGACATCTTTTTCCACCCCAACTTCTCCGCGTCGCTGGACTTCAGGTACACAAACATCGCCGTCCCGGTCAAGTGGCGGGTGGATGGCGTGCCCCGCCCGGGAACTCACTGGTTTTACCCGTCCAACCAGCAGCTTGTCATCAGCTTTCGTCTCTTTTTCTGAGCAGGAAACGTTCGGCACGGTCTTGTCTGCCGCGCCCGATTCTAAAACTCAAGTATCAGGCTGAACGGGGCTCTTCGGTAGAACCCTGGTTGTGTTTCTTCCACTCCTCAATCCAGAACTCATGTGACAGGCTCTGGCTCTCGCCTGGACCGGAGCGGGACACCTCAGCCATAGACTGATTCCTCCATCATAGCCGCCGTTACGCCAGTCGCTTCCCCGTAGAGCCGATTGAGAGCGAGGCGTGAAGCACGCCTTTCTCCTTGCGCAACAGGTTGGCAAGTTCCTGCACCTTGCGTGCCCGGCCCTTGACGAGAATAGTTTCAACGCACATGTCGTGGTCGAGGTGAACGTGAGTTGTCGCGAGGATATTCTGATGATGGTCGTGCTGCAGGTCCAGCAGTCGATTTGAAAGCTCTCGCTTGTGGTGGTCGAAAATCAAGGTAATTGTGCCAAGGGCTTCCTCGTTGGATTTCCATTGCTCCTCGACCAGATGCTCCCGGATGAGGTCCCGGATGAACTCGGAACGATTTGCGTAGCCGCTTTTCTTAAGCAGTTTCTGCATCAGGCGGTAAAGAGGTTTCTCAATCGACACACTGAACCGAACCAGCTCTGACATCCCAAACCTCCAGTATTACGTTTGCCGACAGAGTATTATCCAATATATGCGCGGTTTGTCAAGAAGATACGCAGCGGCTTTCTCCGGTTATAGCACGCTCATCTTGAAGAGCACGTTGGATACGATGAGAGCGCCAAGAAGCATCAGGAAGAGCGCGCTTCCCGCAGGCACGAGAGGAAGCAAGCGGAATGTCAGCCTGTCAAGCATCCGCCCAAGAGAATTTTTCAGGAGCGGCAGGCGCTGGAAAAATCTCTTCTCGCCCGCGACGGAAGCCATGAGCCTCTTTGAAAGCACCAGTACAACTCCGATGCCGGTAAGAACGAATCCGAGTCCCACGCTGAATGCCAGAAGGAAGACAAGCCCCGCTTTGGTGTCTTGCAGCGCCCCGTAGAAAAACAGAATCATCAAGAGTGCCGCAGGGCAGGGAACCATGCCTCCCGAAATCCCCAGAAACAGCAGACTCTTCTTCTTCGGTCCATCGAAGGAGTCCGAAGCGCTACTCGGCGCATGTTGTTCAATGTCGTGCTGGTGCGGGTGTTCGTGGCCCCTTTTGCCGACGCGCCGGTAAAACAGGTAGAAACCCATCAAGAAGATGATGCTGCCGGAGATGACGCTTGTGTAGAGAACAAGCTGATTGTGTGCCTCAGGCATCGAGCCGAATATCTGTTCCGAGAAGTGGTGTATGATAACGGCCGCTATCAGTATAATCCCGGTATGTGAGAAGGTCACGGTAAGTCCAAGCATAATGGCGTCTCGCATTCTCCCCTTCGTTCCGATAAGATACGCAGCCACCATGGTCTTGCCATGCCCCGGCGTGAATGCGTGCCATGCGCCATAGAGAGCGCTGAGCAGAATCCCGAGAAGGTATACCCAGATATTCTCCTCGTTTAACAGCCTCTTGATTGTCCCATCAATTCCTTCCCTGAGAGCCGGTGGTTCTTCCGGGACAGGCTCTTGAGAGCCCGGCACCGGCGTTGAAGCATCCCCTGATGCACGAATCTCGACCACAGCACTGCCGGATTTGAGAACATATCGGTTTCGTTTGCCACCTTCCCTCGATGCCCTGACATCTCCGCTCAGGCTGCGCGGAACAGAAGCAAACTCCACACCCGCACGAGTCCTGAGCCTTACCAGTTCAACCGTGCGCTCCTTCTCGTAGACTCTGTCATTGTAGACCACAGTGTGAGCGGAATCGCCGAGAGCCGGCAGCTCCCCTTCGTAAAGCAGCCAGATATCGTACTGCTGGTAGGTGAAGCGCCCCGGCCTGAACGTCATGTGATGCACATGCAGGAAAGTGAGCTCCACCGGCTTCCCGTCAAGGCTCAGCTCTATCCGGGATGGTATCTGGCGTTTAAGGTCTTCGACGAGAGCCTTCAGTTCTTCCTCCGACAATTTTAGATTCCTGTCGCCGTCAAACTTCTTTGCAGTCTCGTATCCGGCTGTGGGTGAATAGCCCACGTTGAAGTCGACAAATACCTTGCACTCAGAGATAGTGATGACAGTTTGTGTACCAACGCCCTCGACAACATCGTGCGCCCAGGCGATGGAGGCGAAAGCCAGGATTGCTGCCGCCGCAACAATAAGACTCCGGTGCATCACTGCCAAGCCCTCAGTAGCAAAGCTTCGGCTTGATAAGACTCGGGGCAAAACACTGCTTCAAGGAGTTGAGTTCCTGTCTCAGCCGTGCCTCAGTGCCGGAACTCACTCTCTTTGTCCGCATTATAGTGCCTACATCGGCGTGGTGCAAGAAGCATACCTTATAGTCCAAAAACGCAAATCAGACTTGAACATAGCAGGTAGCCATGTTACCTACGCGGTTCGTCGTTTGAGCCTGTCTGGTGATCAGAAATTACTTCTTCTCTGCCTCTTTACTTTTGCCGCCTCCAGATGCCTTCTTTTGAGCGAGTTCCTTTATAGTGTCGTAAGTTTGAAATTCAGGGGCGAGGCTGTCGTAAGTTCTATACTTGCCAAAGGGGAGCTTCTTCGCCTTCTTGCCCAGATAGCCGCCGTGTATCGGATAGACGAAGTTCGCTCCCATTTCCACGAAGAACTCGTCACAGGTTCTCAACATCTTCCCTTGCTCTTCACTGTCGAGTTCCTGACTGAAAGTGACAAGCGGTGATTTGTCATGGCTCCAGTCTATGAAGACGAAAATCGGGATATCTCCAAACGCCTTCCTTGCGTTGGCGATTCTCCTGTCCCAGTTGGGGATGCTTCCCCAGTTGGGGATTTTTTTGCCCAGCTTTGCCCTATCCAGTTTCTGGTCCCGTATCTCCTGAATTGAAGGAGAGGAGGTGACAAAGTCAAGTTTCGGTGGTGAATAAGGGATGTCTTCAATAATTGAAAAAGGGCTGGCCCAGCTTCCGACGTAGATATACTTCTCCTTTGAAGCGCCGTATTTATGGATTTCAGTGACGATTCTGGAGCCGGCCGCAAACGAATCCCTCACCGCCGGATGCTTGGGGTCCCCGGTTATTTGCAGCAGAAAACGGGCCTGCGTGTGCAACATGTCAATCCATATCGCATCCGCACCGCACTCAACCTGCTTTTTCGCCCAGCTCAAGAGGAGTCCCTGAAAATCCGGGTTTGTTATGTCCGGGAAGTACGCCACCACTTTCCGCCGGTCATAACCTTCGTCCTTTTCCACCCATTGATGACCCATTCCGAACCACTTCTGGAATTCCTCCCTGGTCACGGGTTTGCCATCATGTTTCACTTTCCATTTCTGAGGGTCAAGCGCCATTTTCCAGGTCTCTTCTTCACCCAATATTTTACCCGTTATTGGATTACGCTCGATGCGGCAGATTCTCTGGGCCGGAATTGCGCCACAGAACAGGATAGCCGGCATCTCCTTCTTTATTGCAGCTATCGTCTCCTTGATCCCCTTGTAGTGCTTCCCGCTCTTTCTGATGGCTTCGGAAATCCGTCTGGGGGTGACATTTTCGCCCCTGGCGAGCTCAATCAGTTCGGGAGGAATATCATCGGGAGATTCAAGGCACGGCGACCATCGCCAGAAACCACGGAATATGAAGTCCGTGTGGGTCTCTTTCAACAGTTTAATAGTCTCGTTGACGTTCCTGACACGGTCGGTGATATTCTCGTAAAGTGAAGCGACCTTTACCTGCGAAAGCTTTTCCAGCGCTTTCTTCCTGGAGGCGTTCTTGTCTTTTCCGAACTCTTCGACAAGTTTCTGGAATTCATAAAAAGCAGGCGTTCTTTTCCCCTCGGCAAGA
>DAOVDS010000385.1 GCA_030669415.1 bacterium | reverse complement strand
AGTTCAAATGAAACCCGAACGAGGGTGATGGGGGATAGTATGGGAAAAGGGTGGTCGAATTTCCCCGGATATGAAATCCGGGGCTTGACAGGCCGACACATCTGTGACGAATCGAAGGAGCCCACACAACCGTGAGACACCTGCCTGAATTGTTAAAAACTCGACGCAAGTCGTTGGTACGTAAGGGATGCATTTTAAAGATGACGGTCACGTCATTGCGAGGCGCTTGCGCCGTGGCAATCCGACAAAGTCGTTGCGAGGAACGAAGTGACGTGGCAATCTCATCCGGATGGGATTGCTTCGCTATCTGCTCGATCTCCATATCTCCCTTGTTACACATGGCTGGTGCTCTTTGACAATATGTGGAATTCGACTCGCTCCGGGATGCACAAAGGCGACCGAACAAGCGGCCGCCTTTGCGTTGGTGCTCCTTGTTGCTTAGAACCACGCACTGGGTCGCGGCTTCGCGGGCATCCTGTTGCGCCCGACTTCGCGCTTGAGCTCTTTGAGCTTCCTGCCGAGTTCCCTGCGGAACCCTTCGCGGAGCTCTTCGAGCAGCTCGTCCTTGAGTTTCTTCGGAACTCGTGGCGCAGAAGGTCGCTTCAAACCTTTTCGGGGTGATTTGACCTTTTTCGGGGCAGGAGTACTTTTGATGGTACTTTTCAGCCTGCTTTTTAACGCCTTGATGCGGTCGCGAAGTAGCTCAAGTCCCTGGCCGCCTTTGGGCGAAGGAGTCTTCTTCGCCTCGACGGGCGCGCCCTCAGACTTGGGCTGCGGCGTGAACGACTGCGGTCGTGGTGGATAGTGTCTTTGCACCATCTCCTCAATCAGACGCCGCACCCGCTTGACGCGCTCGATTCCGAGGAATCGCTCCAGCACGCCGGAACGTCCCATGGACGCCAGCGGTGCGCGTTCGCTCTCAGTGCTCGTGTGGGATACAGGCACGACCTCGTCCTTGCGCACTTCCGGTTTTTCCGGAGGCTTCTGGACTGGGCGCGGCTGCTCCCGCCTGCTCTGCGTTTTGGCGTGGAGCTTGTTGCGAAGCACTACCGCGTTACGCAAGTGGCCAAGCTTCTCGCGGAGCTCGTCGAGCTCCCTGCTGGCCCTGCGTGTCCGCTCCTTCGCAGCTTCGAGCTCCTTCCTGAGACGCTCATTCTCAGCAGCAAGCTGCTTGAGCTTCGTCTCAACCGGCCTGGTCGCCTGGACCCTCTTTTTTCCATCCGGAGGGTAGTAGGCGCTTGCCGGCTGCGTCAGAGCCGCAATCACGAGCGCTGCAGCAAAAAGAGGCACGAGCAATTTCAATGCTGTGCGCATGCGAATCTCCTTTCCGCTGCCCGGCCGGTCAGTATACCCGGCCTGAACAAAACATACGACGAGTCAACTATTCGATAGGCACCTCCTCTCGAAACAGATTGCCAAAGAACAAGGCAAAAAGCCTTTCCACTAACTATATCGGCCGTGAGGCTGTCTGCCTGCAATGGCAATTCGTTCTGACTGGAATACATGGCATCTCGCGCGGTGAGTCCCGCACAAACTTCAGTGACGGAAATAATGCCGTCAAATCCGATAAACAACGGCGACGTGACGGCACATCGAAAAGGCGCCAATAACCTCTTGCAGCGCAAGGGGTTGCGTGGCGGCAAAAAGCATCCACTTACGGCAGAGGCGGGAAATATGTAGCTCTCAAACTTGACATCTGTTCTTACTGATGGTATATTGTGTCTTGATTTGTTGTACCAGCAGACAGTGTCAAATGGAGACAGACATTGTCAACAAAAGTAACCTGTTCTGAATGCGGCAAGCTGCTGTCCATCCCGGATGAGTACTACGAACTCTCCGTCAAGTGCCCTGTGTGCGGCAACAAGTTCAAGCCTTCCGAAACCGAAGCAGCCAGAGGAAGAGAGACAGACGTGCACCGCGCGCCGCGACGCAGCACGACAAGAATACCTCCCCCGATGCACCACGGTGCACGCTCGCGCCCGAGCAAGTCGAAGTACTTTCTTCCCCCGCCGCGAAGGCGCAGGCCGCCCCCCATGAGCGCCGGCAAGAAGCAACTGCTTTCGGCCATAGGCAAGTTGAAGGGCGAGGATGCTGCTGCGCAGGCCGACCTTGCGCGCGCAACCAAGATACAGTTCAACCTTCTGCCCGACCGCATCCCATCTATTCGCGGCTTTGACATGAAAGTCCACTACCACTCGGCCAAGGAGATTGGAGGCGATTACTACGATTTCATTCCCATCGACCACGAGAACCTCGGGATTGTCGTAGCCGATGTCTCCGGCAAGGGCGTCCCGGCCGGCATGATAATGACAATGGCGCGAACCGCGCTTCGGCTGCTTGCGCGCGGCAACGCGTCCGCCCGGGACACCATGATTAAGGTCAACAAGTTCATGGCGCGTGATATCAAGAACGTCATGTTCCTTACGGTTCTCTACATGGTGCTCAACATCCGCACTACTACCCTGCAGGTGGTCAACTGCGGTCACAACCCGCTCATCCTCTGGCGCGACAATAACTACCGCCTCGTCAACCCGCAGGGAATCGCCATTGGCCTGGACCTGGGCCCGATATTTGAGCGCACGTTCAAGGAGGACCTCATCCAGATTCAGCCCGGCGACCGCATTGTAGCCTACACAGACGGCGTGGTTGAATCCATGAATGAGCGCCAGGAAGAGTTCGGCGAGGAAGCCTTCCTCGAGATGGTCGCCGATTGCGGAGACAAGTCTTCCGCGGAGTTTCTCAACACGCTTGTGAACGCGCTTACCGAACACCAGGGCCCCGCAACGCAGCACGACGACATCACCGTCGTCACCTTCAAGTTCGGATAGCAGCCTGCCGTAGTCCTAAACGGGAATGCACACTTGGTATGCTTTCACCGCGGAGCGCCACTTGCGTGAGAAAAGTCCTTACCAAGACTTGCAGAACAATCGCCGCTCAGGTATACTAATATCGCCTCTGGCCTCAATGAGTTAATCGCCGAGAAAACCGTTGCTGTGCCAGTGAAGAATTAAAAAGGAGAGTTGGTTGAAAAAGGGCCGACCGCGCAAAGGAACTCGCAAAGAGAGTCTTGGAGCAAAAATTATTGAGTCCTTGCATAGAATA
>DAOVDS010000105.1 GCA_030669415.1 bacterium | reverse complement strand
CGGTAGGCGAGTACGAGGCCGTCACCCGTGGCGCCGTAGTGGTTGGTGGTGGGGAAGTTCTGGACGTGCAATCGCCCGCTTCCACCTGTGGCGATGATGGTGGTCTTGGCCCGGACGGTGAGGAGTTCCTCTGTTTCGAGGTTGTAGAGAATTGCGCCGGTGCAGGTGTCGCCGGAGGTGAGAAGCTCGACGACGGGCGAGAACTCGATGTAGGGGATTTTGCGGTTGAAAAACTCATCCCTGAGAGTTTTCATTATTTCGCCGCCGGAGTAGTCGCGCGCCGAGTGCATTCGCTTGCGACTCGTGCCTCCGCCGTGGATTTCGACCATGGTGCCGTCGGGCTCCTTGTCGAGCATGGTGCCGAGGTCTTCGAGCCACTTGATGACGGTTGGCGCGTCGATGGTGAGCGCGCGCACAAGCTTGGGGTCGTTAGTGAAGCGCCCGCCGCCCATGACGTCGAGGTAGTGGATTGCGGGCGAGTCGTGCGGCTTGTCGGCAGCCTGGATGCCGCCCTGGGCCATGTTAGTGTTGGCGTCGCCTACGCGCAGCTTGGTGGTAAGGAGCACGCTGGCGCCGTTCTCGTGTGCGAGCAGGGCCGCGGCGCAGCCCGCACCCCCGCCGCCGATTACGAGGACATCCACGTCATGGTCTGGCTCGCCCGGCTTGAAGTTGTCGGGGTTTATGAGCGAGTACGCCTCGAAGATATCCGCGAACTCGTGGGGGGTTTTTTCGCCCTTGCTCGGGCCTACCCTGAGTTGGCGCTGCGTACCTTTCTTGTAGTCGGGGTGGAACTCCTCGAGCAGGGGTTTCTTCTCTTCCTCAGTCATAAGGGGCATTTCCTGCTGGAGGCGTTCCTGGCGCGTGGATTCCAGGCGCTTGATGGACTCTTCCATTTCGGGGCTGTAGACTCCCATTTTGACTCCTGTTTTCCATCCGCGGGCTGAAGCCCGCGGCTTGTTTATCCGCGGCGATGAACGCCGCGGCTTTGGAATTATTACCCGCGGGCCGAAGCCCACGGCAAGACACCCCCGGACTGAAGTCCGGGGCTTCCTATTTCGGTTCCATGTCTCTGTTGACGTACAACTCTTTGACCTCTTCGGTGCCCATCTTCATTAGCTTTTCCAGCTCTTCGTCGAACTTGCCTTCTTCGACTTCCTTGAGGCGCTCGGCAAGGTGCTGTGCCGGTGGGGCAACGTGTTTCGAGTATAAACGACGGGTCAGAATGCCGACGTTAAACTGCGGTATCTCAGCAGGGCAGCGCGAGGCGCACAGGCCGCACATTATGCAGTCGAAGGAGATGTCAGCCGCTTTGGCGATGTCACCTCGCAGCGCGGCCTGCACATAGTCCATAACCTGGATGTCCTGCGGGCATGCCTTGGTACATGTGTTGCAGCTCACGCAGCGATACACGGTGGGGTAGTGCTTGAGCACGGACTGTGCATCCGGGGTGAGCTTGCCAATGTCGTAGCTTTCCTTGTTGGCGGGGTAGAAGGGGATATGAGCGATATACATGCCTTCCTGAACCACTTCCTGGCAGGCGAGGGCGACGTGGAGCTTGTAATCCTCCGGCAGGCGGTAGACTGTGGCGCAGGCGCCGCAGAACCCGCCCCTGCAGCCGCAGCCGCGAATGTACTTGTAGCCGGCGTACTCGAATGCCTTCATAATTGTGAGTGAATCAGGCACCCGGTACTTCTTGCCCATTATGAAAATCTCGACCATTTTGTCTTCTTGCGCCATCGCGCGCTCCCTTTTTCACTCTTTTAGCCGCGTCGCTTGCGACGCGCGAAACACGCGCCATAAATGGCGCGGCTAAACACCCCCGGGCTGAAGCCCGGGGCTTGTTATTCCCCGAGAGTCTGAAATTCCTCTTCCTTGTAGACAGCCAGCGGCAGCTCATCTTCAAGGCTGACGCCGGGCGTGTAGTCGAACTCCTTCTGCGCGTTGCTCGCCACGGTGCGGAACACGCTGAACACGTCCACGTCGTTGGGACACGCGTCGGAGCAGAGCCCGCAGCCTACGCAGGAGAGCCCCATGTGGTTCATCCGTGTGAGGTGGAAGAGGAGCGTATCCGCCGGCATGCGCACGGCGCCGCGCCTTGCGGCCGCAGCGAGGTGCCTGCGGCCCTCCACTTCGAGCGTATCGGAGTCGAAGAAGCACTGCCTGCAGTAGCACACGGGGCAGACTGTCATGCAGTTGTGGCAGTCAATGCAGTCGGCGAAGTGCGCAAGGAGGTTGTCCCATCCGCCGGTCTTCTCCCGGGTTTCCTGAACCAGCTTTTCGAGCGCTTGCACGCGCTGTTTCTTGAGCTCTTCGATTGCGCTCTCGCGGTTTGCGGGAGCTGCTTCCTCACCGAGGCCTGCGGTTCCGAGCGCCTCTTTGCCCTTGTCTGATTTCCCGACCAGGAAGATTTCTGACTTGTGGTCTGCGCCAATCAGCGCGACCTCGATGTCCGATACCGGCGCGACGGGGTACTCGCAGACGGTGCATGCAGGTCTGACTCTGTCGGCACCCTCTTCGAGAATCAGGGTTCCGGGTGCAAGCTCCTTGTAGTCATTGAGAGAGACTGTGCCGAAACAGTCGAGCCCGATAACCAACAGGTTCTCCAGGGAAGCCTGCTTGAGCTTGACAAGCTCTACGAGCGCCCTCGACTCGCATGGTCGCAGCACGGCGGCAACCGGCTTGTCGAACGGCTCGACCTTGGTCATATCGCTTAGAACCGTTGCCGCATTCACCGGCATGCATGGCGCCATGGGCGAACTTTTGTCAACTTCTTCCGGCGCGGCTGCAAGTGCGTAAGTCACCGAGCCTGACGCGGTTGGCCGCGCACACATTACGGCACTTACGGCGCCCTTTTCGAGCAGCGCTTTCAGGAACTGCTTGAGCGCACCTTCAGGGGAATCCTCGACCTTCAGTTTGACTGCCTCTGCCATGTCTTTCTCCCGCGATTATCTCTATCTTCCCCGGGTGGTGCCACAGGCACTCTCATAAAAGTGGCTACGCCACCCCGGGGCTTGTATACCCCCGGGCTGAAGTCCGGGGCTTCATTAAACGTCTCTGGTCATGGGCGATGGGCCGAGCTTCTTTATCTCTTCAGTGAAGCTGCTGGCCGTCTCGGCGAACTTCCTGCCTTCGCTGGCGCTAATCCACTTGAGTGTCACGCGCTTGCTTTCAAGCCCGAGCGTGTCGAGCACCGAGTCAAGCAGTTTCATGCGACGGCGTGCCTTGTAGTTGCCACTAACATAGTGGCAGTCACCCGGGTGTCAGCCGCCGACCATGACGCCGTCGGCGCCATCCATAAGCGATTTTAGCACGTAGACCGGGTCTACCGAGCTGGAGCACATCACGCGTATGGGCCTTATGCTGGTCGGGTACTCGATGCGCGAGGTTCCGGCCAGGTCCGCTGCGGCGGAAGTGCACCAGTTGCAGAAAAACCCGACAATTTTGGGCTCGAACTCAGCCATGCACAGTCTCCTTGAAACTCATCTTTTCCACAGTTGTCTTATTACACGCGCAGCAAGCTGCGCCGCTAAATTACACGGCGGGCAAGCCCGCCGGCTAACTACCCGCGCCCTGAAGGACGCGGCTTGGCTACTCCCCCGAAGTGAGAACCTCAATGGCTGCGAGTATCTGCCTGTCGTTTGCGACGGTAGACTTCGCCGCGGAGGATGGGCAGACGGTTGCACAGGCCCCACAGGCGACGCAGAGCTCGCCGTAGACCTTCGCCTTCCTGGTTTTCTCGTCAATGATACGCGCGTGCACGGGGCAGACAGTTACGCACAGCTCGCAGCCGACGCACCAGCGGTTCGCCACGGTGGAGGTCATGGTGCCTGTAAGCAGCGACTTTCTCGAGAGGAGAGATGCTGCCCGGACAGCGGCCGCCTGAGCCTGCGTTATGGACTCTTCAAGGCTCTGCGGCCCCTGCGCGAGCCCGCAGATGAACACTCCCGGGCGGTCAGTCTCGACGGGGCGGAACTTGGGATTCGCCTCCTTGAAGAAGCCGAACTCATCAAGCTCCACGCCTGCTGCACGGGCTACCGCGGCGGCATCGGCGCAGACGGTGCCGGTCGAGAGCACGACCGTGTCTGCCGGCAGTGCAATCTCTTCTTCAAACAGCGGGTCGTACACGGTGACTGCAAAGCTCTTGCCTTTCTTGCTGACTGTGGGGGGGCGGTCCTGCTGGTATCGCAGGAAGACCACGCCCATCTCTCTCGCTTCCTTGTAAGCAAGCTCGTGGAGGCCGTAGGTCATAACTTCGCGGCAGAGAATGAAGACTTCGGCGTCGGGGTTGGCTTTCTTGAGGGCAAGGGCGTTCTTGAGCGCCTTTATGCAGCAGGTGCGGGAGCAGTAGGGGCGCTCTTCGTTGAGCGTGCCGACGCACTGAATCATTACAACGCTGGAGAGCTTCTTCTTGCCTTTGAGCAACTGTTTCTCGAACTCGCTCTGGGTGATAACTCCCTTGGGATAGCCGTCGGCGCAGAAGTCGTACTCGGCGGCGCCGGTGGCGATTATTGTAGCTCCGTGCGGGATTTCCCTTGGGCCGTCGGGGGTCTCGATAACGCTGACGAAGCGGCCCGCCGAACCCGCGGTAGTGCTGAGCGTCGAGCCCGGATATAGGTGGATTTTCTTTTTTTCCTTCTTCACGGCGCTGACGAGCCGCTTGAGGAACTTGTCCACATCCTGGCCGTGCACGGAAGTATGTGTGGCCTGCGCCTGGGGGCCGAACTTCTTTTCGCGGTTGACCAGATGGACTTGGAAGCCGAGGGCTGAGAGCGCGCGGGCAGCGGTGAGTGCCGAGACCCCGCCGCCGAGGACGAGCGCGGCGGGTGAGACCTCAGCCTGTTCATATCGCGTGTCGGCAGCGTAGGCCACTCTCGAGAGGGCGGCCCTGACCATGCGGGCCAGCGCTTCAGTACCTGCGATGCGCGTATCAACGACCTCTATTTTGTTTGCCGCCAGGCCGAGCGACTCAATCTGCTGCACGAGCAGGGCTCTCCATGACCACGAGAGAGGAGCGGCGACAACCGCTCTGTCAACATTTTCAAGCTCGCTTAGCTTCGCGGCGATGGCGCTGATTATGGCGGAGGGGCAGTTTGCATCCACAATTTCAAGATTCTTCGGCGCGTTCCGTGCAGATACCGGCTCGCCAAGCTGTCGGGCGTTTTCGCCAGCGAGGAATACTGCGGTTTCCGGCTCATCTGGCTCTCGCAGCCGCGGCGGTGCCGGCGCAGGTTTGCGGGACTTCCAGAGGAGGGCAGCCGCTTCGAGAGCGGCGGCCTGGGCCTGCGTTACTGTTACCGCGATGTCGGCGGGGCCTGCGAACGAGCCAACGGCGAAGATGCCAGCCTTGCTTGTCTGGACGGGGTAGAATTCGTCGGTCTTGCAGAATCCCCAGTCGTCGAGGTCAACGCCGGCGGCTTCGGCAAGCCTGCGGGAGGACTCGCCCTGTACCTGTCCGGTTGCCAGCACGACCATGCCGAAGGTCCTGGAGAAGTAGGCGCCTGACTCATCTTCGTAGTTGATTTTGAGGTTGTCGGCCCCGCCATCTTGCACAGAGGCGATGCGGCAGCGCACGAAGCTTACGCCGAGGCTGCGGGCCCTGCCGAAGTAGCGCCACCACTCCTTGCCGAAGGCGCGCATATCCATGTAGAAGATGCAGACTTCGATGTCGGGGTGAAGCTCCCTGGCGAGTATCGCCTCCTTAAGCGTGTACATGCAGCAGGCGTAGGAGCAGTACGGCCGTTCGGTATCGCGGCTGCCGACGCAGGTGAGAAAGGCGATGGAGGAAGGAGTTTCGCCGTCTGAAGGCCGGGTGAGCCTGCCGGGGGTGATACCGCCTCCGGCAGTGATACGCTCGAACTGGGTCGAGGTAATGACGTTCCCGAAGCGCTCGTAACCGTAACTCGGGAGCCCTGCGGGGTCGAACTCCGTAAAGCCGGGGGCGAGGATGACAGCGCCAACGGTGAGCTCGATGGTGTTATCGGCCAGGTCGAGGTCCACGGCGTCCGTGGGGCAGGCCTTGACGCACTCGCCGCAGCGGGTGCAGGCGTCGGGGTCGATTGTGTAGGTGGCCGGATATGCGCCGGGATAGAGGATGTATGCAGCCTTGCGGGTGATGAGCCCGCCCTGGAAGGCGTCAGGGACTTCGACGGGGCAGACCTGGGCACACTTGTCGCATGCGGTGCAGAGCTCTTGGCGAATCATGCGCGACTTCTCACGCAGTTGGACATTGAAGCTGCCCGGATTGCCTGAGAGCGACTCGAGCTGCGAGTATGCATGGATTGTGACGCCGGGGAGAGCGAGCACTCGCCTCAGGCATAACTCCTGTGCGCCCGGAGCAGCCGGGTATGGCAGCAACTGGCACATTGTGCAGTCATCGGTGGGGAACCAGCGGTCGTGCTGCTGCAGCTTACCGCCTATGTTTGGCGCGTTTTCTACAAGGTGCACGTCAAAGCCGAGCTGCGCCAGGTCGCACGCAGCCTTGATACCGCCGATACCGGCTCCGACTACGAGGACTGAGTCAGACTTTGCTGGCATCGTATCCCTCTGTTGTTAATCTTCCATGTACGGGGTAACCATGCAGAGAATCTGTTTGGCTGTGAAGTTGGCGTGCATTATCGCGCCGGAAGGGCACGCGACGGCGCACGCGCCGCATCCTTCACAGAGCACCGGGTTGAGCACGGCGATTCTGCGCTTTTCGTCGAGCTCCCGGGCATTATAGGGGCAAACTTCGACACAGACGCCGCAGCCCACGCACAGGTCTTCATCAACGTTCGCTATCAAGGGGTCGCGCTCGAAGATGTCTTTCGAGAAAAGGGCGAGCACCTTGGATGCGGCGCCCGAAGCCTGCGAGACTGTCTCGGGGATGTCTTTGGGCCCCTGAGCCGCGCCGGCGATGAAGATGCCGGAGGTGAGAGTTTCCACCGGTCGCAGCTTGGGGTGCGCCTCGGTCAGCCAGTTATCCTCGTCAGCCTGGATTTTGAACTTGCTGGCAAGCTCTCTTGTGTCTTCCTGGGGGCACATGGCCATTGCGAGGACGACCATGTCCGCAGCTATCTCGACCTTCTTGCCGGTGAGGGTGTCGATGCCCCACACCATGGCTTTGTCGCCCTGCTGGAATATGCGGGAGACTTTTCCGCGCAGGTATACGACGCGTTCCTCTTCGGTGGTGCGGTCGTAGAACTCCTCGTATCCCTTGCCGCCTGTGCGCACGTCGATGTAGAAGACGTAGGCCTGTCCATCGTGGACGTTATGCTTGTAGAGCATCGCGTGCTTGGCCGTGTACATGCAGCATATTTTTGAGCAGTATGGTTTGTGGAACTCCTTGTCACGGGAGCCGGCGCACTGGACGAAGACTACTTCCTTGGGCACCTTCCCGTCGGATGGCCTTCGGACCTCGCCGCTTGTGGGCCCGGAGGCGGAGAGTATGCGCTCGAAGGTTAGCCCGTCGATAACGTCGGGAATTTTTCCGTAGCCGTACTCGCCGAGGCGCTCCTTGGGGTATGGCTCGTAACCTGTGGCAACGACAATTGCCCCGACCTGCTCTTCGACTATCTCGTCCTTCATGTCGAAGTCTATCGCGTCGGCGGAGCAGGCTGTGACGCACTTGGGCTCATCGCCGCACTTGCCGCGCGTGACCATCAGGCACCTGTTCGGGTCAATTGTGGCTTTCAGCGGGACGGCCTGGGGGAACATGATATATGCGGCGCCGCGCTTGGTGAGCCCGCAGTTGAACTCGTCGGGGACCTTGTCGGCCAGGCGGCATTCCTTGGTACAGAGGCCGCAGCCGGTGCACTTCGACCAGTCGATGTAGGTGGCTTTGCGCTTTATTTTCACGTTGAAATTGCCGACGTAACCACCCACTTCCTCAACTTCGGAGTTGGTCATCAGCTTTATGTTGGGATGCTGTCCCACTTCGACCATGCGGGGGGTGAGGATGCACTGTGAGCAGTCGAGGGTGGGGAAGGTTTCGGAGAGTTGGGCCATGTGCCCGCCGATGGAGGGCTGCTTTTCGATGAGTATTACCTCGTGTCCCGCATTTGCGATATCGAGCGCAGCCTGTATGCCGGCGATGCCGCCTCCGACGACCAGGGCCCTTTTTGTCACCGGCACGCTTATGGGTTCGAGGTTCTCGTCAAGGGCGACCTTCTCGACCGCGGAGAGGACAATCTTTATCGCCTTTGCCGTGGCGGCTTCCTTGTCCTTGTGGACCCAGGAGCACTGCTCGCGTATGTTGGCGGTCTCATGCTGGTAGTAGTTGAGGCCTGAGCGGGCGATGAGCTTGCGGAACGTGTTCTGGTGGAGGGTGGGCGAGCAGGCGGCAATCACGACGCCGTCGAGGTCGTGTTCCCCGATGGCCTTGTGGACGATTTCCTGGCCGGGGTCGGAGCACATGTAGACATAGTCAGTGGCATAAGCCACGTTGGGGTGCGCCCTGACTTCCTCGACCACTTTTTCGGGGTCAACGGTAGCGGCAACGTTAATGCCGCAGTGACAAACAAAGACGCCTATGCGTTTCACATCTCTTCTCCACTTAGTTGTCATTGCGAGCGAAGCGAAGCAATCTCATCGTTGGGATTGCTTCGTCGCTGCGCTCCTCGCAATGACGGGGAATAAAGGTCCCGGGTCAACATAGTTTTTATCGAATCTGCAAAGCTCGGGGTCGAGCCCGAAGGCGAGCGCGAGCGGCTGCGTAACGTACAGTACGGGCAGGGGCTTCAAGTCCCCGTGGCTCTTCCTTGCCAGTTCCTGGCGGGAGTCGAGGTTGTAGAGGCACAGCGGGCAGGAAGTGAGAATAGCCTGCGCCCCGGCGGCTGCGGCGGAGCTGACTATCTGGTAAGTCCTTTCGGCAACGTGGGCCGGTGATGTGACTGTCTCGTAGGAGCCGCAGCATTCCACCTTGTGGGGGTAGTCAACGGGCTGCGCCCCCATGGCCTTTATCAACTCGTCAATGCTTGTAGGGTCCTCGACGTCGTCGAAGCCGATGGTCTCCGGCCTGGTGAGCAGGCAGCCGTAGTAAGCGGCAAGCTTCATGCCTTCCAGTGGATGCTTGATGCCTTGGCGCACCTTCTCGAAGCCAACCACGTCGCGCAGGAACTCGAGAAAGTGGTAGACCTTCACATCGGGGGCGTAATCGAGTTCTTCATGGTTCATAAAGAGGTTGAGCTTGTCGAGCTTCTCCGGGTCTTCGCGCACGAGGTTATTGGCCTGCTTGAGCGTGTTGTAGCACATCGAGCAGAGAGCGAGGACCGAGTCGAAGCCCCCTTCCTTGACGCGCAGGAGGTTCCTGACCGGCGCAGTCTGGAGCATGAGGTTGTCGGCCGAGAGGCTGTAGACGGTTCCGCAGCAGGTCCAGCGCGCAAGCTCCACGAGCTCGACGCCGAGTTCATTCAGGACCGCGATGGCGGTCTGCTCGAAACCGAGAGCCTGGTCTTTCAGTGTGCAGCCCGGATAATACGCGACTTTCATCACGCGGTAAACTTCCTAAAAGCGGCAACAAGAGCTATTTGAGGCATTTCCTCGTATAATTCGCCGGGCAAACTGTCCGGCGTTATGTGGTCTCGGTTCTGCCTGAGCGTGAGCAGGCGCACGGCTTCCATGATTTTCGAGATATCCACGCCGTGGGGGCAGCGCACGTCGCAGGTGAAGCATGCGGCGCAGAGCCAGGGCGCTTTCGCCGTAAGGACGTCCGGGTCTCCAATCTGGAGCATGTGGATAATCTGGTTGGGCGTGAAGTCCATCGCCTCCACCATGGGGCAGCCTGCGGAGCATCTGCCGCACTGGTAGCAGCGGTAGATATTCTCGCCGCTGATTTCCTCAACTGTCTCGGTGCCGGCTCTCTCAATGGCCTTCCTGTTGACAGTGAGCTTCATAGAGCAGTCTCGCTACCGGCGACTTTCTGGCTTATCTGCATAGTCATAGCCTTTGCTGAAGGCCTTCATGTTGAGGTCCACGAACCTCTTGGGAACAGTCTCGGCGACAACCCTTTCCATGGAGTCGCGCGTAACTTTGCCGGAGACCGCGGTGAAGAAGCCAAGTATGACGACGTTGGCGACTATCTTGTTGCCGAGCTCCTCAGCGATGGCGGTGGCAGGCACGGCCCGCACTGTTGCACCCTTGGGTACGCCGTGAGGTTCCACGAGGTCGCTGTCGATTATGAGAAGCCCGTCCGGCTTGAGCTGCGGGATGTACTTGTTGAAGGCGGTCTGAGCCATTGAGACAATCACATCCGCCTCATTGACAAACGGGTAGCTTGCGCGGTTCTTGGAGAGAATTACGCTGGAGCTGCACTCGCCGCCGCGTGCCTCGGGGCCGTATGACTGCGTGAATGTCGCCTGCAGCCCGTCGTAGAGTGCCGCCGCCTTGCCGATCATCACACCCGAGAGGATGATTCCCTGTCCGCCGAAGCCGCAGAGCTCGATGGCGGTTTCCGCGCCTGCCAGCGTTTTCTTGTGGGCGGTTTCGTTCTTGGTTGTCTTGCTTCCCACCGAATTCACCCCCCAGACTCCTACCTGTGCTTCTTGAGCCGTGGTTTCTGCCCCATGCCGTGCGTCACGTTTATCTTGGGTACGGGGCCTTTCCCATCCTTCACCGAGTGTCTCAGGTTCTCCTCAACCATGTCTGTGAACGTCGGCTTGTCCACCTCGCGGAACTTGCCGATAATTATCTTGCCTCCTGCCTCGACGGCTGCGTCCTCCGGATTTGCGCCGTGCCTGATTATCGAGTTGTCGTGGTAGAACCGCATCATGTCGAGCCCGGTGCCGAGCCGGTTCCTTCGGGCGTAGACGGTAGGGCAGGGGGCAAGGATTTCAACAAAGCAGAAGCCCTTACGCAGGAGGGATTTTCTGAAGGATTTTGTCAGCCTTCGCACGTGCAGGGCAGTGTAGCGCGTGACATACACCGCGCCGCTGGACATCGCGAGATACGGCAGGTTGAAGGGCGGCTCGAAGCTGCCGTAAGGCGTGGTAGAGCTCAATCGCTTTATGGGCGTGGTCGGCGAGACCTGCCCGCCTGTCATGCCGTAGATGAAGTTGTTGATGCAGAAGACGTTTATGTCAACGTTCCGCCTCGCGGCATGGATGAAATGGTTGCCTCCAATGGCGAACAGGTCGCCGTCGCCGGAGAACACAATAACTGTAAGCTCCGGGTTGGCAAGCTTGAGACCGGTTGCGAATGGTATGGCCCTGCCGTGCGTGGTGTGAAATGAATCCAGGTTCACATAGCCCGCTACGCGCCCCGTGCAGCCAATCCCGCTCACAACCGCGATTTTCTTTGGGTCAAGCTCCGCTTCCTTTATCGCCTGACCGAGAGCGTT
The DNA here is from genome assembly GCA_030669415.1 of bacterium. Lineage (GTDB taxonomy): Bacteria > Planctomycetota > SKW154 > SKW154 > DAOVDS01 > DAOVDS01. The sequence continues at coordinate 1,529 of DAOVDS010000105.1, read as the reverse complement.
GACGGCAATTCCGATGCCGCACCCCGGACACCAGATATGGGGAATGCGGTCCATGCGCAGAAGCGACTCAATTGGGTGGTGGGCATCCTGTTTGGCCTTTGGGTTTTTCTTGGTCTTGGTTGTCATTTGACAGCCTCTCTTATTTTCCCGAGAATCTGCTCAGTGGTGGGCACGGCGGCGCCCATGTGCTCCTGGAGGAGCACCTTTGCCTTCCCGGCGGCGCAGCGCTCCACTTCGAGCGCAATCTGCCCGTAGTTTATCTCCACGACGACAAAGCCTTTGACCTTCTGAGCGAGTTCGCGAATGCGCTTCTCGCAGAACGGCCAGAGAGTCTTGAGCCGCAGGAGACCCGTTTTGATACCTTCCTTGTTCGCCTTGTCGATTGCCAGCTTGACTACGCGGCTGGCTATGCCGTAGGAGACAACTATCACGTCCGCGTTCTTGGTGTCTGTCTCGTCAATTATTACGATTTTGTCGGCGTTCTTGCGAATCTTGTCATTGAGCCGGCGTACAAGGACATCCTGGGCCGCTGCGCTCATCACGGGATAACCCCGCTCGTCGTGAGTCAGGCCCGTGATGTGTATGTTGTACCCCTGTCCAGCAATTACACCATCCGGGACGAGGTCCTTGCCGTAGTCGTAAGGTCTGTATTCTCCGGGCTTCTTCTTGGTGAGCCTGCGGGGGGTTATCTTCAGCTTGTCCTCCGGAGGCACGATGACCTTCTCGGTCATGTGCCCCACGCCTGCGTCGGTCAGCAGAAAGACAGGCAGCCGGTAGGCTTCTGAGAGGTTAAACGCCTCAATCACAAGGTCGAAGCACTCCTGGGGGCTGTCGGGACAGAGGGCAATGCAGCCGTAGTCTCCGTGTGAGCCCCACTTGGCCTGCATGACGTCAGCCTGGCCCCAGTCGGTGGGGAGGCCCGTGGAAGGCCCTCCGCGCATGACGTTGATAATCACGCACGGCGTTTCCGTCATCATACCCAGACCGATGTTTTCCATCATCAAGCTGATACCCGGCCCGCTGGTCGCAGTCAGGGCCTTGGCTCCACCCCATGATGCGCCGAGTATCGCCGCCATGGAGCCTATCTCATCCTCCATCTGCACAGCGACGCCGCCTATCGGTGGCAGACGCAGGCTCATCTGCTCCGCGATTTCGCTGGCCGGGGTGATTGGATAACCGGCGAAGAACCGGCAGCCGGCCGCGAGAGCGCCTTCCGCGCACGCCACGTCGCCCTGCCAGAAGTGCTCGCCGGTGAGTACAGCTTGCGTTGTCGTCACTCTCTAAGCTCCTTCGTGATTTGCAGGCACCTCTTCCCGAAGCGTCGAGAAAATCGCAAACTCCGGGCATATCAGCTCGCACAGCCCGCAGTTAACGCACGCGTCGGGCTTGTCCACCTCCGGCGGATGGTAGCCTTTGGCATTGAACCTGGTGGACTCAACAAGCACGCTGCGGGGGCAGAACTCAATGCAAAAGTTGCAGCCCTTGCACCTGTCCTCGATGATGTGCACCTCACCTATGGGCACCTTGAC
>DAOVDS010000336.1 GCA_030669415.1 bacterium | reverse complement strand
ACTTACGGCTACGGGCGCTGCGGGCAGCAGTGATGGAGGATAATGCAATGCTCAAGTATTTGGTTTGTGTGGTATTCGTTCTGCTGAGTGCCGCCGCGCTGGCCGATGAGATGCTGGACAAGACCAAGCAGACGTACGATTTCGAGAAGTGGCCGGGCAAGGATGGCGCGCTGAAACAGGGCGTGTGCATGAAGGAGGTTGACCTGCCCCCTTATGAGGTGATGTCTGTAAGAAGCAGGCTGTTCACCTCGGGCGGGACGATTCTGCGCTACAGGGTCAAGGGCGCCGGGAAACCTGCCTTCGAGATAGCCGTGAAGGTGCTTGACACGGTGGGTGAGGCTCACGAGGAGCTGGTCAGATTCCTTTCCGGCTGCACCATGAAAGTCCCCCGGGGCGATACGGTCGGGCTGCAGGCCGGGGATGTCTGTTTCGCCGCGAAGGACAAGGATGTGCTCAAGGCTGCCGTCTTCGTCAGGAACAATGTCTTCGTGCGCGTATCGGCCATGCCCGCGCCGGCCAATTCCGATGTGAAGGCTTCGCCCGACGTCGCGCAGATAGCGAAGAAGATTGACACGCAGGTGAAGCAGGAAGAGGAAGCCCAGAAACCGCAGGACCTGAACAAGCCGGTGATTTCGGAATTCTCCGTCCTCTCGGCGGCAGGTGAAAGCGTGAAGGCGGACACACCTGTCGAGGTCAGCTTCAAGGTAAGCGACCCGGAAGGTGAGAAGATGCAGGTTCACTTCGACGAAGGCGGCGGGATGGTCTACGAGTACGAAGGCAAGAGATACTTCAAGGCGGAGAAACCGGGCAAGTACACTGTTACGGCTTACGTCATAAACGAGCATTTCCTGGTGAGCAGGAAGAGTGTTGTGATACAGGTAGAGGAATAAGCCGTGTGCGAGACATTTTCGCAGGTGGATTCCGAAGCCCCGCCGCTGTGCGGCACCCCGGGTCATAGACCCGGGGCTTCGTGATTTCAAGATTACCTGCAAAACTGTCGCAGTCACAAAAGAGCGCGCGCTGGAAGAAATGACTTGACGAAACCGAAATACAGAGTTATAGTTACAGTGAGGCGGAAGGTTCTGAAGAAAGGAGGTTGGCGAACTCAACGGTGCCAAGACACGCGAAAGGAGGTATGCTTATGGGTAGGATTTCGTTAGAAAGCAGAGTTCCGAAGGGGTTTACGCTGGTTGAGCTTCTCGTTGTAATTGCCATTATAAGTGTACTTATGGGGCTGGTATTCCCCGCACTCATGAAAAGCATGGGGAAGGCCGACCAGGCTGCATGCGGAAGTAACCTCAAGCAGATTTTTACCTCTTCGATGCTCTATGAGGGGGAAAACAGGTCGTTCCCGTTCCTCGATGACGGCGCGGCAGCGTTCGAGCACCTTCAGCTCCTCGTGGATGCGGGCTTCGTCGAAACGCCCAAGCTGTTCATCTGCCAGGCATCCATGGTGGACAAGGAAGCGACGGTGGAGGATGAAGAAGAAGGTGTCTTCGTCCTCTCAGAGAACTCGTGCAGCTATGCATGGACTGTCAAGCGCAGGAGTATGTCTTCGAAGGCTATGAGACGGTTGGCTGCAGACAAGGTCTTTGGTGAGGACGGGCAGCACCCGGATGGCTTGAACGTGCTCTTTGTTGGCGGCAACGTCCAGTTCGTTAAGGCCAAGGAGGACGATTCCTGGGAAGACATTACTAAGGGACAGTTGGCCAAGTAGAGGTAAGCAGAATCTTTCCGCCTAATATCGGGGCAGCCCGCCGGTGCGGGCTGCCTCATTTAAGAGCCTCTAACAGTCCGTTTGGAGAGGACCGTGATTAGCCTGCCCGCTGCCAAGGTTCAGAATGCGTTTTTCTGGACGGCTGCAGGAATCCTTGCATGCCTCGCCTTTGTCAGCAGTTCCCGTACTCTGCACATAGAGATGGTGCCCGTCACATTCCCGAGAGAGACGGTGTTCTTCACGCTCTCGGCGCTTGCGATTTGCTTCTCGGTGCTGCGTGGCGGCGGTGCCCTGGCCGGCCACAAGCGCGTCGCATTCTATCTGCTCGCGGCGCTGCTCGGATGGTCGATTGTTGCCACGCTGTGGGCAGTGAACGTGCCGGGACACTCGCGCAGACTGATTGAGCTTACGTTCTTCTGCGGCTGGGCGTTCGCGCTCTCCACCCTCGTCGCGGAGCCCAAAAAAGCGAAGATGTTGACCCTGATACTCGGCTTCAGCGGGGGCGTGGTCGGGGTGGCGGTGGCCGGGGGGCTGCTGGCCTTCAACACCCCGCTTGGCACGTGGCCTTTCGGGAATCCGAACGCCGCAGGCATGTTCTGTGCGTTTGCGGCGGTGATTAACACGGGGCTCTTCCTCAAGAGCGTGAGGGAGCAGAAACCTTCGGACCCGCAGGTCATTATCTCCCTGGCGTGTACTGTGATGGCGCTTTCGGGGCTGTTGGCCGCGTGGTCAAAAGGCGCATTCCTCGGGCTGATAGTCGGCGAGGCGGTTATTGCATGGCGGTTTTTCCCCGATAAGCGCAAGTGGGTTGCTGCTGCCGGCGTCGCGATACTGGCCCTGTGCATAGGCGCCTATATCCTCAATCCGTGGCGCCAGGAGAGCCTCTCGGAGAGCACGTCCGATTTCCGTATCCAGGCGTACAAGGCGACCGCAAAGCAGATAAGCGACGCGCCTGTGGGGGGCAGGGGGCTTGGCAGTTTTTACGCGTACTTCCCGCAGTACGCGCTGCCGGCGATGTCCGGCCACCCCAAGATGGGCGATACAGTCTTTCACGCCCACAGTAACCTGCTTGAGACCGGGACCGAGCTCGGTATCGTGGGCATGTTGCTCTTTGTCGCATTTACTGTCTACATCGGCGTGCTGCCACTTGTGAAGAAACAGCCGGTAGACGACAAGAGAGCGAAACTCGAGGGAATCTGGCTGGCGGGCTTCCTGATGATATCCACCCACGCGCTTGTGGCTGTTCACTTCTACTGGACCGAGACGGTTCTCTATTACTGGACTGCGGCAGGAGTACTGCTTGCACTCGGCAGAAAGGAAAAGCCAGTCGAGGAAGTCAAGCGCGGGCTGGCGTTCCTTGCGGTCGCCGCTGTTGCGCTTGCGGGACTCTGGTACGTCGGTGTCTATCAGGAAATGCTGGGCCGCACCTACGTCGCCTCTCGGGAGAAAAACCTCAAGAAGGTCCGCAAGCTGGACAAGAAGTACAGCAGGCTGATGCGTACGCGCAAGACGAATACGAGAGAGTTCCAGAAGGTACAGGTGAACAGATACATCCTGTACTCGCGGATAATTGCCGCTCTCAACAGGGAGCTCGAATTCGTCCACGTAGCGAGGATGCGCAGCGACACATACTATCAGCTCGGCTCGGCCTACTACAATATCGGCGGCATCTTCCTCGACCCATCCGTGCCGGTTGAGAGCTTCCACCTGCTCGGCACAACCCCGATGAGGAAGAAGCGCTACGGCGGCGCCCTGCATTTTTTCAGGCTTGTGATAAAGGACGCACCCGGCTACGTCAACACCGACTACTTCATAGGAAGGGCATGCGAAGGAATCCGACAGAGCGAAGGGCCGAGGATACATACCCCCCAACAGCTCAAGAAGTACGAGGAGGAGGGAGTGGCCGCGCTCGAGCGCTACCTCGGGGCCAATGTGCGTTCCAAGATGTCCGGTGAGGCGGCGCTCTTTCTGGCCGGGATATACTCGCGGCTGGGCAAGCTGCAGGAAGGAATCGCACTCATCAACCGCCACCTGAAGTTCAAGCCCGACTCCCTACAGAAGACCAGCCTGGAGAGACTGCGAAACTCGCTCGTCAACCGGCTGGCACGCCAGAAGAAGCCCCGCCGCAAGAAATAGCCCCTTTTTCGCTGTGTGTGTTAGCGGTGTGTAAGACATTTCTGTAGGTGGATTCTGAAGCCCCGCCTTTCAAGGCGGGGGCCCCCGGGCTGAAGCCCGGGGCTTCGTAAGGACACGTGTTGGCCGTGCGTGGTGGAAATAGCTTGATTGGTGCCGGTGTGATGCCGATAATCACTGTTCGACCATTCGCAGTTGGGGAATAGCACGTGATAAAGCCTAAGAGCACAGATGACCTCGCGCTTTCAGTCATAGTTGCGGCGTGTATCGTCGCGCTG
>DAOVDS010000315.1 GCA_030669415.1 bacterium | reverse complement strand
ACGGCAGCAAAACTTTTTTCAAGAATCAATTTGACATATCACCGTAGTGCTTCTTACACGACTTCTGCTGGCACGAAATGAGCATTGCCTCAAAAAGGGCACGAATTTTACAAATCGGCCCGGCAGGCCAAGACAAGTTAGGGAAAACCCGGAACCCGGCACTCTTACGCAAGGTGCTGATTGACATGAAGTTAAGCAATCATCGAAAAGACACCTGTCGCCGTAACCGGGGAAAAGAGTCTTTGACAATTTGTATTTTTTCTTGCGAGGTTGACGTGTGCAAAAGCTGTTCTTTGGGAAGAGGCAAAAGGAGAATATCTCCGTCTCTCTCAAATCTCCATATCTCCTTTCTTACACACGAGTCTTCCTGCGAGCTTTGCCGGGGAGTTACAATTTCTGAGTCGCGCAAAAGAAGTTGACTTGCGTTTCGATGCGTGGTATATTTGGTTCAGTATTCTCGAACTACAAGCGAAACAGTTGCGCGGAGGAATGCCGTGAAGAAAATGCTGTCAGCCTTGCTCGCGTTGATTGCCGTTTTTCTGGCATACGCGTTTGCAGCGGTCAGCGTGCCTGTCACTGAGGGCGAGCAGGTCGCGTTCGGCGCGAGACTTGCTGTCCCCTTCAAGAATGCGGGCGGCGCCGGCCTGGCTTTGCTGGGAGTTGGTGTTCTCGCCCTGATTGGCGCGCTTTTCTGCATCTTCTCCAAGTCGCGTGCCGAGAAGGCGAAGGCAATGCCGTCCTCGAAGTTCGCCGCCAAGTACGCCATGCTCGGCCGCAAGACGAAGGGACTTGAGGTCGGCTTCCTGGTGAGCGGCCTGGCGGGCCTGGCGGTACTCGCCATGATAGTTATGGGCACGGTCAATGCCTGGTTCAACGAGGCCGCTATCGGTGCTCTCGGCTGCGTCTTCATGCTTCAAATCTTGATGGGGGTGGTGTTTTTTGTCCTGTTTCTCAAGAAGAAGGACAAGGCACTGGTGCCGTTTATTCCCGCGTTGGCGCTTTTCCTGTTCGAGGTCGCAGTCGGCGGTTTCGGGATTGTTTCGGGCCTGAAGTAGCAGGAGGTAGGGATGACCCAGCGATATTGCGAATCATGCGGCAACCTGTTCGATGCGGAATCGACCGCAGGCTCAACGCCTGATGGCAGCTACCTGTGCCCCAACTGTGCCCTGAAACAGGGCGCAGGGGCTGCAGACCCGCCACAGGCAGGCGGTTCCGTGATGTCAAAAGGTGCCGGTCTGAAGAAATCGGCGGGCGACGCGGCGCAAGAGAAGCTGACGTTCCGTTGCCCCGGGTGCAATGCGCTGCTCTCTTCACGAAAGATTGAGAAGCGCTCCAGGCTCACGTGCCCCAAGTGCCGCGAGAAAGTGACAATCGAACCGGACGGCACAGCCTCGCTTCTGACCAAGCGCGAGCCACACATGAAAAAGGTGGAAGTTCCCAAGAAACAGAAGATATTCTCTGACAGGGACCTCGAGAACCTGCTCGATTTCGGAGGAAAACAGGCACCGGGACAGGTGACAGACGGCGATGCACCCACGCCGCCGCCTGCGCCCGCACCGGCACCGGCGGCTGCGCCCGCGCCGGCACTTGCACCCGCGCCGCCCGCCGCCGGCGCTCCTGAGGGGCAGGAGCCCTTCGCGGGCCCGCAGTACGTCTCTGACGAAGAGGAAAAGAGGCTCGAGTTCCTCGACCAGGTGCAGGGGCCGGGTGGCAAGCGAAAACCCACTTCCGGCCCTAAGACACTGGATAGCGAAATCCCTGCCGCCAAGGGCAAGAAGGCACCCACCGGCCTCAGGAAGCGTACCAGGTTCAGCCCTGACCGGCACAAGACGGAATCGGTGGAGGAGCGCCTCGAGGCCGCCAAGACGAAGCGGGCCGCCGTCAGGAACAAGGTGCTGGCAGTCGCCTTCATCGTGCTGCCGCTGCTTGTCGGGGTGATTGCTTACTCCAGCGCAGGCAAGAAGAGCGAAGAGGGCGAGCAGTCCGGCTTTGCGAAACTTGTCACGGGAATCGGCAAGAAAGCGAAGTCCGGCGCTTACGCTGTCTACCAGAAGATAGACAAGGATTTCGAGGTTCCGAAGGAAACACCTTCGCCTGAAGAACAACCCGAGCAGCCTGAACAGCCCGAGCAGCCGGAACAACCGGAGCAGCCCGAACAGCCTGAGCAGCCGGAACAGCCCGAGCAGCCGGAACAGCCGGAGCAGCCCGAACAGCCTGAGCAGCCGGAACAGCCGGAACAGCCCGAGAAACCTGCCGGCGAAACGAAGCAGCCGGAAGAGCCGGTGAAGCCGCCTGAGAAGCCTGCCGGTGAGACCGACACGTCGAAAGGGCCGACGGAAAAGCCTGAGCCTGAGAAGGTCGAGACCATCAAGTGCCCCAACTGCGGCAAGACGATTCTCAAGAGCGCGACCAAGTGTCCGTGGTGCGGCCACGAAAGATGACCCGCGGGCGCTCCCGGAGAGATTCATGCAATTTAGCGGGCAGGTTCAGCGTCTGTTTCGCGTCAGCGTTTCCAGATTGGACTCGCGCGGGGTGTGGCGCAGCTTGGTTAGCGCGCGTGCCTTGGGTGCACGAGGTCGCCGGCTCAAATCCTGAAACCCCGTTCCACAACCCTTTGGCCCATCGCAGTTTGCGTCTGAATTTTGGCAAAATGGCAAATTGCCGACAACTTCAGCAAGCCGCTCCACACGGGCGTGCGAATAAATGCTTGTCATGGACAGGCTGGCATGGCGCGCCAGTTCCTTCGCTTCTGTGGCTGAAGCGCCTGCTTCGATGATGAGGCTCACAAACGTGTGTCTTAGTGAATGGAAGTCAAGTTTTCCGTCTACAGTTTTGAGGGGAACGCCTGCCGTCGTAAGGTCTTTTTTCAGCATCCGTTCAGTATGGAGTGTCACAAACAGAAGTGCGCCTTCGGGCGGATTCTTGTAGTGTTTCCCGGGACCGCCCGATTCGGCAAACGCCTTCAGGCGGGCAAGGATTGCGGCCGGGACAGGCTGGAATGCAGGGCGTTTGCTTTTGGTAGTTTCAGCCTCGATGCGCAATCCGCCACGCTTCAAATCGATGTGGTGCAGGCGCAGGGAGCGCAACTCATTCGCCCTCAATCCTGTAACGAGGGCGGTCTCGTATAACAAACGCCGGTGCGGAGGTGCGACAGCGAGAAGACGGCCGACCTCTGCAGGGGTGAGCGCCCGTCGTATATATGCCGGTGCTGTCGTGAATCTCCCAAGTTCGCGCAGAGGGTTACTGACCAAGTAATTTCGCTTGACGGCCCATCGGCAAAATGTCTTCAGTTGAAATCCGAGGCCGCTCGCGGTTTTTCCTGTCGAACCAGAAGCGATTTTTTCTCGCAAGACCCGTTCGACATCGGCCAGATGGATGTCATTGAGGGTTTTGAGATTCAAGGATTCCTGCCAGAAATCGAATGTGTACCTGACGTGTTTGAGATGCGATTTGCTCCACGGTCTGCCCCCGCGCCCGCCTTGCGCCGCGCCCCATTCTTTGTATTCCGCTGCAACGGCACCGAAGGGCCGGTCTTTGATTTCATCCGGCGCTTCTCTGAATTTCCGCTCATGCACTAACGTTTGCCACTCAAGATATTCTTTGTCCTCAAGGACTTTCGCTGCCTGGATGGTTTCCTTTCTCGACTCGGAGCCGGTGAAAAATTTGATGATGCCAGTTCTGCTCCGATACCAACCCCGGAATTTTCCGTTCCGAGGTTTCTTGCTTGCGCCTGCCATCTGTGTCCTCCTCTCTAATCTTATGATGCTCGGTCAGCTTTCGCAAGGATATTCCTGACCTGTGCAGGATACCACTTCGCCTTGCCGCGTTTCGTTTTAATGCCCTGGCGAGTAAGCTCATCCGCAATTCCCCACAATGTCCAGCCGTTACGCCTGAGCCGCTGGGCAAGGCGGATAGCGCCCTGTTCGGCGGTGTTCTTGTGCAGACGCCCGTCATCGTCTACATCATAGCCGAAGGGCGTTTGGCGCCTGCCTGCATAGCCGTTAGAACGCTTGTGAGCTAAGGCGGCGCATGTGCGTTCACTCACAAGGTCGCGTTCAAATTCTGCCAGAACCGCGAGCATCTTGAAAACCATTTTTCCGGCGGCGGTAGCGGTGTTGATGTCTTCGGAGAGTGAGCACAAATCAGCCCCACACTTATTCAGGCGTTCCGATATGGCGATAGCGTCTTTGGTGCTCCTGCACAAGCGGCTGAGGCTGTAGACAACCAACACTCCCCGGCGCTTGCAGACCTCATCGAGTGCTTGCTTCAAGGCGGGGCGGTTCCGCATCATCGCTCCCGATATTCCGGCGTCCTTGTGCTTAGATGCAATAGGATGACCGTGAGCTTCGCACCACTTGCGAGCGCGGCTGAGTTGGCTGTCGAGCGACACGCCATCGGTTGCTTGGCGCGCGGTGCTAACCCACACATAAATTACGGCTTCCTGCATAAGCTACCCCCTTTCTAAAGACAACAGCCGCGCAGGTTGGACAAACGAGGACACAGTCAAAGACGTGCTCCCGAAGTTCCTGCGCGGCTATTGATTTCTGCATGTCTTGTCTCCTCATTTGTCCACTAAAATTATACATCAGGCAGGCCGCGAAAGCAACGACAAAACCGGGGATTTCTGCGGATTTCTCAACTATTTTAGGGTGTCTTTACCACAAACTTGAGCGTTTTGCCGTTC
>DAOVDS010000288.1 GCA_030669415.1 bacterium | reverse complement strand
CGTTTGACTCGAATGCCTTGAGCACCGTCAGGTCGAAGATACCCACGCGCTTGGCCTCGATTACCTTGACTTTCTGCGGCTTGGGCGCCTTCTTGCTGCCGCCGCCCTCGTCATCGCCGAGCGCAATCATCCCGCCGCCTTGCGCCCACGACGACCTGCGCCTCGCGCCCGGCACGCCGTCCGGCTGGGTTAGGATTCTCTCTTGTGTTTACTTACCCCGCGGAAGTTCGATGTGACGGATTGGGGTGCGTGATAATATGAAAAATCGTGGCTAAGGGCGACAACGACAGGCCCACTCATCAGACAGACAATGTCCAAGCATGATTGTGGTTGACTTGTAATGTCACAGTAGTAAAATAGTTGCCATAAAAAAGAGTAACTTGTTGGGCTGAGACGCTTGTCATAACACGTTTCAGCAACTTCACTTGGGGGATGGCAAATGTATGAAGACTCCGAATTTGGTACCCCTGAGTGGCGTTTTGGGACCACGCCATGGTCAGACATTCTCAGCGCACGTGGTCTGAGCAGGGGTGAACGTGCGCAACGGCTTTCTTTCCTTGCCGAGCGCTACTGGCGTCCAGTATATCACTTCGTGAGACGTAAGGGCCAACTGCCTGAGAATGCCAGAGACTTGACACAATCGTTCTTCTCAATGATTCTCGACACTGATTTCGTCGGCAGGGCCGACCCCAAGCGAGGCAAGTTCAGGACCTATTTGCTGACAGCGCTCACCCGGTTCCTTACAAGGGATTTCCAGCGAGAGACTTCACTTCCAAGAGAAACCTTGTTTGTCGCCCGCGTGGAAGACAAGCCTGAAACTTTTGATGAGACCATTACTCCCCAGCAGGAATTCGATCGGCAATGGGCACAAGCCCTGATCGGCAGAGTTGTCGGCCAACTCAAGGAATTCTGCGAGCGCAAAGGGGAGCAGTTTGCGTTCAAGGTCTTTTCCCGCAGGCTCCTTGAAGGGAACAAATGGGACTACGGCGCAACCCGGGCGCTCTCCCTGGAACTGGAAGTTGACAGACGTGTCCTTGAGAGCGCCTACCGCAGAGCTTTAAAGTGGTGTCGAGAACTGCTACACCGGGAAGTTCGCAGTTACGTTCTGAAGGATGCCGAGATCGAAGAGGAAATCTGCGGGCTTTGGAAAGTGCTGGGGTAAGAATCTTCTTTTTTTCACAGGAAATCTCAGATTTTTTGCGCAATCTCGGTCTTTCTGTAAATATACAGGTGGGACGAGACACTGGGAGAGGAATACATGACGCCGAATGCTGATCACGAGGTTGCCGAAAGGGTGCTTCTCCAAGTACTGGCCGACCTTCCTGATGACCGCAGTACCCCGCTTGACGGTTTTGTCGCCGAGTCACTGCTCAAGAAAAAGGCTATCACGAAGGATCAACTCCTGGAGTCCATCAACGCGTGCAAATCATCCCCGACGCCTGTTTCCCTTTTCCAGGCCATGCACTCTCGCAACTACATAAGCGATGCCGACATAGATGCCCTGTTCGAACGCTACAAGCAGCAACTGCAAGAGGCGGAGCTTTCGGAGATTGAATCGGACATAACTTTTGGCGAGATAGCAGTCCAGAAAAAACACACCACGAAACCTGAACTCTGGGCGGCCATCGAGGAGCAGGAACGCCGACGCGTCGCAGGCTCTGAGCACCGCCTTGGAGAAATTCTCGTCAACCGTGGGACGCTTACCATCTCCCAAGCAAAAGACATTCTCGATGTGCAGGGAAAAAGAATTCTGCACTGCCCCGCCTGCGGTGACCAGTACAACGTTTCAAGCTTCAGTGCTGATAAAGAGTACACGTGCCTGTCCTGCGGCGGCGAGCTCTCTGATACGGGCGAGGTAGCTTCGCTCGAAGTCAAGGGTACCGCCTACGAGAAGACAATTACCTCGCCCCAACCTGAAGAGGACAGATTTGTCGGCAAAGAAATCGGGAGCTGCAAAATCCTCTCAAAGATCGGCGAAGGTGGCATGGGCGCGGTTTACAAAGCCCACCACTTACGCCTCAAGCGTACTGTGGCAGTAAAAATAATGTCGGCTGCTCTACTTGGTGAGATTCATCGCAAGAGATTCCTGCGTGAGGCGCGAGCGGCCGCACAACTCGACCACCCAAACATAATGATTGTCCACGACGTGGACGAGTTTGAAGGCTCTCCGTTCATTATCATGCAGCACATTGATGGCAAGACTGTAGGCGAGATACTTGATGCTAAAGGCAAGGTTGCCCAAGTCGATGCTGTTCGCATAATCCTTGAAGCAGCTCAGGCTCTGGACGCTGCCCACCAACGGAATATTGTGCACCGGGACATAAAGCCCGACAACATAATGCTCACCCAGTCTGGCCAGGTCAAAGTAATGGACTTCGGCCTTGCCAAGAGGACAGGCTCTGAGCAGGAGATGGGCGTTACCGCGACGGGCGTTATACTCGGTACGCCACTCTACATGTCGCCCGAACAGTTCAACGCAGAAGTGCTGGACGGCCGAAGCGATATTTATTCTCTCGGCGTCACGTTTTACCACATGGTAGCTGGCCGGCCACCGTTCACCGGCAAGACGCCATACGAACTCAGAGACCACCACATGAAGACCCCGCCACCTTCACCAAGGAAGTACTCCCCAGAACTCTCGCCCTCCGTTTGCACCATAATCGACCGCATGCTCGCCAAGGATAAGGAAGACAGGTACAGGTCTTCGGCGGAACTTGTCAAGGACCTGAAGGATGCCATCGCGGATCTCACCACGGAACCTACCGTAGCGGCAGAGCCTGCGAAGGGCAAAGGCTTCCTGAAGTACTTGATAGCCGCTTCAGTCATTGCTGCCGCAATAGTCATCCTGCTGCTTGTCATTCCGCGCGGCGGACAGCAGCAACCCGACACGGAGCTTGAGAAACGTGCATCAGAAGTCTACGCAGCAATCAAACCAAAGCTCGTCAGGCATCTGGTTGCCAAGGAGTACATCACTGCTCTGGGACTGCTTAACACCTTCACTGCCGAACTCGCCGACACAGGCGCAGGCAAGAAAGTTGAGTCTGACAAGATTGAAGTAATGCGGCTCATCATCGCGCACTTTGAAGAGATGCTCAAGGATGTCAACGAGAAAATAGCAAGCCGTAACTTCGGCGACGCGACTGAACGAAGTCGCATCCTTGCCGAGCTTGCACGCGAGATCAAGACACAGATCTCCGAAATGCCAAAGACAGGTGAGATGGCAAAACTCGCCTCGCAGGCCGAAGAACGCGCCGCCGCCGCCGAGTCAACCAGCAAGGAAATAAGCCAGTATGACCAGCTTGAATCACTCGTCAGAGAAGGCAAACTCGGTGAAGCCAAATCGCTTCTAACAGCCCTTGACATTCAGAACCCCGAGCTACGAAGCCAGGCAGAGGATATAAGCAAGGAGATAGAAAGGTTATCATCCGCAGAAGCAGTTGAAGCTGAGAAAAAACGCTGGGAAGCCGCTAAAAAGGCTGCCTACTTGGAGCTTGAGGCCAAGCGGTTTGATGCGGCAGATGTGGTCATCACCAATGGCAAATACGAACGGAGTCCCGTCGAGGAAGTGAAGGCCCAGGCCACAGCGCTCCGGATAGGAATCGCGCAGAAACGCAAAGATTTCGAAGGTAGTGTTAGAGCTGCTCAAATAGATTCAGATATTGAAAAGGCTCAGAAACTCCTCGATTCCTGGAAACTGTCTGAGGCGCGAGAGCGCCTTCTCAAATATCACGATGATGAAACGGTCAAATACAGAATCACTCCGCTTCTTTCCGGAATTGATTCAAGGCTCGCATACCTCGCAGACGCCGCCGAGGCGGAGAGACTAATTTCACTGGCGGAAAAGAGCCTCGCTTCACCGGCGAAATGTAAAGAGGCGCAGGAAAAAATCCAAAAGCATCTCACCTCGGAAGATGCCGAAATAGCCAGGCGCGCAAAAGAAGTTTGGAACAAAGCAATTCCCGTGCTCTATCCCGACATGGTGTATTTCGCTTCCGGTGATTACAAGCTCGGCAACACCCTCAAGGTTAAACTCGAGGCTTTCTACATTGATAAGCACGAGGTGACAAACAAGCAGTATGCGGAGTTCCTCAGGGCAACCAGTCGCCCCGCGCCTTCAGGCTGGAAGCGAAATCTAAACCCCAACCTTCCAGTAACCGGCGTGAGCTACGATGATGCGGTCGCATACGCGAAGTGGGCTGGCAAGCGCCTGCCGACTGAAGAGGAGTGGGAAGTAGCGGCATCGTGGGAGCCAGACGCGAAGAAAAATCTCACCTATCCCTGGGGTGATAAATTCGATGCCCGCAAGTGCGTTTTCCGGAGTTCGGCACCAAAGCCGATAGGCTCCAATCCAGGCGACGTTTCGCCCTGTGGCGTCCACGACATGGCAGGCAATGTCTATGAATGGACTTCAACAAGAGACGGAAAGAATCGCGTGGTCCGTGGCGGTTCCTGGGCTGACTACTCACCCAAGGCTGCTCGTTGCGATTCGCGGTCTCGGTTTGACCCTAAGACGCGCAGCAGCCGTCTCGGTTTCCGTTGCGCGAAAGACGCTCAAGAATGAAACGTTGAGGAGGTATGTTATGCGACGCCGTTTGTTAAGTATATTGCTTGTCGGGCTGATCTTGTCATCCGTCCTTTCTCTTGCTTCATGCGCGCCTATCGGCCCTTCCGCGATAGCCACAATCGCCGCGATTTTCGGCGGCAAGAAGAAGAAAGATAAGCCACCTGTACCGGTCACATTCAAGCTTACCACAACTTGCGATCCTACTGAAGGCGGGACAGCCGAGGCTTCGGTCACAGGAGTTCCCGCTGATGCCAATGGCCGGTTCGTTGACGGAACTGTCGTTGACATACTCGCAGTGCCGGCGACCGGCCTTAGCTATAACTTCAGCCACTGGACTGGCGATGTTGTAAGCTCTACAGCCAATCCGACCTCGGTCATCATGGACTCCGACAAGACGGTAACCGCGCACTTCTCAATAGGCCAAGTCGGCCTGGAGGTTATTTCAAGCCATGCGGCTAACGCAAGCCCGTCGGTAGGCATAACCCAGTTTACAATAGGAAGCAGTATCTCCTGCACAGTGGATGCCTATGCCGAGGACACAAGTCCGACCCGTTACAAATGCATCGGCTGGACACCAACCGGTGATGTGCCCACAGACAACGGTACAAATAATACAGGCACCTTTACCATAAACCAGCCTTCCACAATTACCTGGCAGTGGCAGACGCAGCACACGGTTACGATAGATGTCAACGACGCTGCAAGAGGCACCGCAACCCTCTCCGGCGGCAGCCCCGAAGGTAGCTACTACCCCGAGCTTGATTCAGTCACCATCCAAGCGACAGCGAACTCCGGATACACCTTTGACCAC
>DAOVDS010000207.1 GCA_030669415.1 bacterium | reverse complement strand
CAAGGCGGTTCTCGATCGTCTCGTCGAGCGTGAACTTGATACCGGTCTTGGTGGAGAGCTTCTCGAAGAATGCGCCGATTTCCTCAGATACCGAGTCGCAGGTTACGCGCGAAGAGAGCTTCTTCTCTATGGCGAGGTCGGCCTCGGTGCATCCAACGCTTGCGGAGGGGATGCTGAACTCGCCCAGCACCTTGCTGCGCGCCTGGACCGTAACGAACAGGACGTAGTGGGCAGCATCCCAGGAAAGGCCGAAGCGCTTCCCGAGTCGCGCGAGGGCCTCGCTTAAGGTCTTGCCCTTGAGGGGAAAGCTCACCACGCAGGTATCCAGCGAAGACATCCTTATGGCTGCGGGGTCGATTATTAGGTTGATTCCGGTTGCCCAGGCTATCCTTCTGAGCGCGTCAGTCAGGGACTCGCCCTTCACCTCGAGGGGGACGAGGCGGACCTTCAGGAACTCGGACCAGTCGCCGAGATATCCCAGGGCATGGGCCGCCTGCACGCGGACGGCGTAGTTGGGGTCTTTCAGGTTCTTCGTCAGGAGGGTCCGGGCGCTCTCCTGGGCAATCATGGCGATTGGGAGGAAGATGGCCGCGCGGACCTGTGGGTCGCTGCTCGCTGCGAGGCGCCTGAGCTCGGGCAGGATTGTGACTGAGCCGACCTCGCCGATAACCCGTGCCGCAGCCGTCTTGGCGCCTGCTTGCCCTTTGCGCACAATCTGCAGCAGGGCGGGGAGCTTTGAGGCTGCGAGCTCCGGATAGCGCATCAGCGCCTTCACCAGCCTGTCAACTGCAAGCGACCTGACGGAGATATCGGGGTCAGACAGGAAGGCGGGCAGCTCGTCGGCGCTGCGTTTGAGGTCCACCTCCGCCATGGCGTAGAGGAGCAGTTCGCGGAAGGGGATTTTCCTGTTCTTGAGCAGCTCGAGCAGCGGCTTGTACGAGGCTGGGCTGCCGATGCGGGCAAGCGCGGCGGCCGATTCCGGCATCACCTCGTAGTTGCCCTCCTTGATGAGCGCGATTAGCGCCGGGACCGCCTTCCTGGCTTTCACGAGCCCGAGCGAGATTGCGGCCCGCCTCGCGGTCGAGAGGTCGGTGCTTCCAAGCAGCGCTACCAGCCTGTCTGCGGAGTCGGGCACGCCTGTGCGCCCGATTGCGCCCGTGACGACCTGGAGCACAACCGGGTCGCTGCTGTCGAGGTGGGTCGCAAGAACGCTGCTGAGCCGCTTCAGGTTTTCGCTGTTGAAGGAGAACATCCCGGAGCCGTCCTTGAGCAGCACTTCTCTTACAATTACTTCGAGTCCGCCGGCGCAGTACCGGCGCGTGAAGCGGTCGTCATCGCCGAGCATGGCTGCAAAAACGAAAGCGAAATTCTCTTCAGGGCCAAGCACCATGCGGGTGAAGACCATCTCCCGGACCTTCTTGTCCTTGAGTTTCTTCACCGCATCGACCAGGGATTCACAGCGGTAGTCCGCGAACGCGAGGAAGGCGTTTATCCTGTCGACTACTCTCTCCTCCTCGGGCGGTGTCCTGCCTGCCACGCTCAGGATGCGCAGCGCGAGCTTCTCATCCTTGCCTTTGACCACCTGGCGCAGTTCGGCAATCGCCATATCCACTATCTTGTCTGAAGGGTCGTTGAGGAACTCCATGACAACGGGGACGCAGGCCGGAGTATGGCGCGATGTGAGCCTCATCAAGGCCTGCATGCGGTCTTCTTCCTTGGGGGAGCTGTACTTTTCGAGGATTTGGGCCGGGTCGTCATCCACCCCGGTTTCCTTTATCAGCTTGATAATGCGGCGCCTGGCGATATCGAGCTTGAGCTGCTTTATCAGGCGCTCGACGGCGTTGCTCACCTCGGGGTCCGGGTGGCCCTTCCTCTCCTCGAGGAGCGCCAGCACCGGGGGCCCGAGTTCGGCAATCTTCCTGGCGGCCTCACGCCTCTCCTTGTAGGAGTCGCTGCCGAGCTTGGCGAACGCCTTGAGGAACTGCGCCCGCTGTTCCTTTGTGGGCGAGTTCTCTTCGTCCCCTGCCCGGGCCGCAGATAGAACGGCAATCAACAGCATCAGGATTAGACTTGCTTTTCTCAAGGCGAAGCACTCCTGATAATACGGCTCAATCAATTATACGACACGGTGAGGCTGTTCACCTCATAAATTAGCTGAGTTTTGTCATCGATGGACCAGCGAGGATGCGCGCATTATCCGCCCGGGAGCCGACAGATTGCTATAATGCCCAGAAGCAGGATAAGGCCTGTGAGTACTGCAAGGAGGGCGGCGGTTATCTTGAAACGCCGGTCGGATACGCGAAGGTTGTCCTGGATGGCGGAGCGCGTTGTCCTCTGAATAGCCTCGAGACTCTGAGCCTGCTCCTTGGTGAACTCGTTCATGGATTTCAGGACTTCGCCGAGTGCCTCCATGTTGTGATGAAGCTGGAGTTCCTGTTCTACGGCCTTGTCCACTTTTTCGGAGAGAGAGCCCAGAATGTGCGCCTGCTGTTCGTTGCCGTTGGGTATCTTGTCGAGCTTGCTGGAGACTTCCCTGAAAGTGTCGAGGAGACTCTCCGCCTTGTCAGTCTGCCCTTTGAGCTCGGTGGCGAGCCGCTCGAGGATTTCCGTCTGGCTGCGTGTTACCTCGGGCATGAGAGCGACAAGCCGGGGCAGCCCGCGCAGGCTCTCGGCCATCTCCGAAGACACCTTGCTCTGGGTGTCGAGGGTGACATTCACCTGCCGGAGCGTGTCGAGCTGCAGCCTCGTATTATGCTCGAAGGCGGAAAGGCTCTCGCCCTGGCTCTTGAGCTGCTCGGTTATGTCGTGCATGTTGGTGGACACATCTTCGAGCCAGACCATGATGCGGCTCATGCTCTCCTCGCGCCTTGCAAGGAGGTCCTCCGGTCGCTCGTCCAGCTCGGTGTCAACAACGAGGTCGGAAATAGCCGGCATGGTCGAGGAGTTCGGCTGCTCCCCTTCCCGCTTGCCGAAAAGCTTGGAGAATATGGACACTTCAGACGCCTCCTCAGACTTCATCCTGTCACAGTATTATACACCGCACAGAGCCACTTTACAACTACTTTGTGCCTTGTGGCACGGGGCGGCAGCTTCGGGGATGCTGCAGCGGCAGCACCCCCGCATGGAATATCGGCAAATCCGGCTGTTCAGGAGACACCTTTTTTATTGACAGTGCCACAGCTCATAGATAGGATGTTGGCCCTTTCGAAGAGACATGAAAGTTTTCAGCTTCTGTTTCTTCTTATGATGGAGGTGTTGAGTGGAACCTTGCAAGTTTGTGGTGGACAATTTCTGCGACGACATAGGTCCGGCGAAGGTAGTCCATGTGTACGAGCCGAAGATCGGGCTGCGCGGAATTATCTGCATTGACAACATTGCGCGCGGGCCCGCAATCGGCGGCGTTCGCATGGCGCCGGACGTAACCACGACCGAGGTCTTCAGGCTTGCCCGCGGCATGACATACAAGAACGCGGCCGCTGGCCTGCGCCACGGGGGCGGCAAGAGTGGCATAATCGCCGACCCCAAGCAGCCGGAAGAGAAGCGCGAAGAGCTTATCCGCGCGTTCGCCAGGGCAATGAAGGACCTCACAGACTACATCCCCGGCCCGGACATGGGTACCAACGAGTCGTCAATGGGCTACGTCTACGATGAGATAGGCCGCTGCGTCGGGCTGCCACGCAGCCTCGGCGGCATCCCGCTCGACGAAATCGGCGCCACAGCGTGGGGCTGCGCCGTCGCGACCGAGGTAGCCAAGGATTATGTCAAGATTGACATCGGCAAGTCGAGAATCGCTATCGAGGGGTACGGCAACGTCGGGCGGCCATGCGCGAGATTCATGTGCGAGAAGGGCGCAACCCTGGTGGCTGCAAGCGACACATCCGGCACTATCTACAACCCGGATGGTATCGACTGTAACGAGCTTGAGAAAGTCAAGCGTGAGACCGGCTCCGTCCTGAAATACGACAAAGGCGAGAAGCTCTCCGTGGCGGACTGCCTCACGGTCGAGTGCGACATTCTCTACCCCAGCGCCAGGCCCGACTCAATCAACATGGACAACGTAAACGATGTCAAGGCCAAGCTGCTTATCTGCGGCGCCAATATCCCCATCAGCGCCGAGGCGGAGAAGGTCCTGCACGACAAGGGAATCCTGCAGGTGCCCGACTTTATCGCCAACGCGGGCGGCGTTATCTGCGGCGCAGTCGAATACCACGACGGCACCGAGGCCGAGGTGTTCCCCATTATCGAGCATGCGGTCGGCGCAAACACCCGCGAGGTGCTCGACCGTGTCTACAAGAAGAAGATGTACCCGCGCGATGCGGCCAACGAGCTCGCAAGGGAGCGCGTGCTCGACGCCATGAAGTATCGCAAGATACACATATAGCGGGGCAATTTTCCGAAAAAACGGCGGCGGCAGGCCGTTTCGGCCTGTCGCCGTTTGCTTCAACCCGAATTGAAGGTTGACAAGTGTTCCCGAATACATACAATCCAGAAACGGCAATTCAATTTCCAGTTAGGGGAGGAGAGATATGGCTGAAGAGCACAAGCTTTTCACCCGGAAAGCGACCGGCCTTGTCCGGTCGATAGGCATTTCCACGGCGGTAATTCTCGCGCTGTGCAATGTCGTGGGGCTCGGCTGGCAGAAAAAGATTTTCCAGGCCGCCGGCTGGGCGCCAATTGGCGAAAGCACATATTTCCTCGGCATGCATCCGATAGTAATGGCCTTCCTCCTGGCTGGAATTATCATTCTTATCTCAGTTTATTGCTTTGCGGTCTTGTCGGCCGCGATGCCCAAATCGGGCGGTGGTTATATCTTCATCTCCCGTATTTTGAGCCCGCGGCTGGGCTTTGTTGCAACGTGGCTTCAGTTCTGGGCGGTGGCAGTCTCATACGGAATTATCGCGGTAGCGGTGGTGGAGGTGATTTTCATCTTCGGTAAACGTGCGGGGATTAGTGAAGGAGTAATAGCATTTCTCCAGATGCCGTGGGCTATGTTCGCCATTGGGGCAGGGATAATGTTCCTGTTCAGCCTAATTGCCTCTTTTGGCATAAAACAGACCGGCCGACTTCTGCACGTGATATTCTGGGTCCCCGTCGCCGTCCTGGTCGTGGTGTACATTCTGTTCATTACGGCTACACCCGAGTCAATGGAAAAGGGCGTCATCGCGATTTACGAGCACGCGCCGGTAGTCTACACGAAAGCCGCAATTACCGTCGGCATGGCGGACATCGGGAAGACAATCGGCTACTGGGGAGCAGTCGGCACCGCGATACTGGCCGCATACTGGGCGTTCATTGGCTACGCTTCCGCGACCTTCGTCGCCGGAGAAGTCAAGGAAGCCCATAAAAGTCTGCCCAAGGCGCTCTTCATATCAGGTATAGCAATAGTCATTCTCTACATGAGTATCTCAACCCTCTTGGCCAGGGCGGGTATGATGGTCGGGAAACCCGAAGGCGCCGACCACAGCCTGATGTCTTCGGTCGCATTCCTGAACTATGGAAAAGTCTCTCAGGACCCGGAACTTGCCAAGCTGCGGGAAGAAAACAGCAAGCTGCCGAAAAAAACGCGGTTGAAGGCTGCTGAGGTCGAGTTCACCTGGGCGCAGGACAAGCTAACAAAAGAGAACAAGGTGGTGTTGTTCTCCTTGGGTGGAGAGTCTCTCTTCACCCAGTCGGGCAGGAAACTGGCCGAGGAGGAGCTTATCAGGATTGGCCAGGCCGGGCTCGGTGCTCTGGACAGCTCCATAGCCGAAGTCAACGCGGCAATTGCCAAAGACAAAAAGGAAGGAAATGAAGAGGATGTTGTAAAGACCAGAAAGCTCGCCAGGCTGCGGGCTGTTCGAGGGAAGGCTGCGGCAGCACCTGGTGCGCCTGCGGAAGAAGTTGAAGGAATGGACCCCGAATCACTCGCCGCCATGGCACAGAAGGGGCTGCCCACAATCGGCGGCTGGATGCCCTGCATAGCAGACATCCAGGCTACCGGCATTGGAATTGACTGGCTGATGATAGTGCTTCTCATCTTCGCAGCCCTGTGGGTGGCAAACGACATCCCGCCGTTTATCCTGACTTCATCAAGAATGATATTTGCCATGGCATTTGACGGGATGCTGCCCAAGACACTCGCAAGAGTCAACGCCAAGTGGCACTCGCCCATAAACGCCGTCATTTTCGTCTCTCTCGTCTCCGTTCTGGGTGCGGCCGCGGAGGCGAACATCTTCGGCAAAAGCTTCCCCGTTATCAGCTCGGGCGGCGTGCTCACAAATACGGCAATATGGGATGCCATCTTCTTCACCTTCTGCGCGCTGGCGTGCGTCTTCTTCCCGATACGCAAGGCGGGAATCTTCGAGAAATCACCGTTCAGGGCAAGCAAGTCCACCGTGATGCTGCTGGGTATTCTCGCGACCGCCGGGAACGGGATTCTGCTTCTCGTCATGGCTCTCGGGAAAAACGGCTGGAACCTGCTGGGCCTCAAGAGCATCTCAGATGCAGGGACCTTCATCTTCTCCGTCTGCCTGATTGTGGCCGGGCTACTCATTTACCAGTATTTCAGCAGCAGCTCGAAACGTACCGGGGTCGAGCTGACCACGATATTTACTGAAATTCCGCCTGACTAAGCGCTGTGGAAATTGCTGATTATCTGCTGAAGCTTGAAAAGAACCTCATGGTGGGTTCCGGGCGCTGGGTGGCGGAGTTCAACGAGTCTTTCCGCAACTTCCCGGTCGGCAGGCAGGTCTTCGACCTTTACGTGCGCGGCGGCACGAGGACCAGGGGCCTCCTGCTTTCCAGGCTTTTTGCCTATTTCTCATTGCCCAATTACAACGTTGCGTTCTACGTCAAGCATGTTCCCAGAGATGACTTCAACCTCGGGGAACTGCGAAAGGTTATCGAAGACCGCGCCGTGAAACACAACATCAGGTGGAACTGGCTTGCCCTCATCCGTGGGGGCAGCTTCGCCGAGAAACTTGTCAAGAAAGTGGACAGCTTCAGCAAACAGGAGCTCGGTATTGTGCTGGTGAACACCGCCGAACAGGATGTAGACACCAGCGAAAATATCCTTGGCCGCAAGGCCCTCAGCCTGGTCAGGACATGGAAATAAAAAACTGGTGTATTTACCGCAGAGACGCAGAGAATCGCAGAGGACCGCGGAGATGGTGACAAGCCCCGGGTTTTATACCCGGGGAAATCAAGCCGCGAACTGTTAGCCGACGAGTTTACTCGCCGCGCTGTTTGCTGGGCGTCGTTACGCGGCGGGCAAGCCCGCCGGCTAAATACCTGCGGCCTGCTCTGCGGTGAGAGATAAGGAACGGCAAATGAAGCGTGTCTCGAAGCTGCATTTCGGTGATATCGGCAAGTCGTTCTCCGTGGCGTTTGTGCTGATTACCATCGCCTGGGGCATCGTCAGCTACTACTCCTTCGGCGGCATATACATTAGCTGGCAGATTCTCCTCGGCAACCTCGCAGTTTCAGCTACGCTTTCGGCAATCATCTACAGGATGAGGTACCACCGCCTGCTTGAGTACGACGAGCGCCGATTCACACTGCGAACCGGTAAGAGGATTACCGAAGGCGAGTGGAAAGACTTCTCTCTCGTGTCGCTGTATCACAAAGGCTTCGGTGTATTTGCGCTCCGCCTGTACCGTGGCAACCCGGACGAAACTGACTTCGTCGAGCTCCCCGCCACCGACCTCGGTCTCAACCCCTCCAACTTCCGATTTGAGCTATCACAGTATCTGTAGGACTACTACACCCAGGCAAAATGACTCTCTCTTCACCGCTAACCCGCATTTCTCACACCGATTTGGATGTGTGGGTGTGTTTGATGTGACAGTGGCATGGTGCAACCATGACGTGATTCTTCACCTCTGAAGGTAGGCTTTTTGGCATCCCAAAGAAGCTCCGGACGCACCTGTACCC
>DAOVDS010000347.1 GCA_030669415.1 bacterium | reverse complement strand
GTTGGCCATCCGCAACCCTCAGCGGCAGATGGGGCTATATCGACAGGACAGGCAAGACAGTGATAGAACCCCAATTCCTGAGTGCGGACAATTTCTCTGAGGAACTGGCACGTGTTATGGATAGAGGCAAAGGGAAATGGGGCTTCATCGATATGACCGGCAAGATAGTGATTCATCCAATATTCCTGGGTGCGGGCACCTTCTCAGAGGGCTTGGCGCCGGTAAGTGTGGCCAATGCTAAGTGTGGGTACATCGATACAAACGGCACAATAGCCATTCAGGCCAGATTCGACTGGGGTGAATCTTTCTCTGAGGGACTGGCAGCTGTCAGAATCAGCAACAAGTGGGGCTACATTGGCAAGACAGGCGAGGAGGTCATCACGCCTCAGTTTGATGAGGCAAGTCGTTTCTCTCAGGGCATAGCTCGCGTATGGATCGATGGGAAACTCGGCTACATTGACAAAACCGGCAAGTACGTTTGGAAACCTACGAAATAACGTCTGGTGAAGTGTAGTTCCGCTTTCGCCTTTTTGGCGAAAGTCTGGACTTTGGACATAGAAAATTTCTTACGCTTGCTTTCTACCACGTCTTTGAGTAGTGCTTTCACCTTTGGTGAAAGACGAGGGAGCCTCTTTGAGAGCGCTGTGTGCTCTTCCTGCAACGAAGAACTTCTTCTGTGGAGCCTCTGACATAGCCTCCAGACTCTGTCGTCCGCGCCCGACGTGTCAAAGACAGAACGGGGCACCACAATCGCCGTAAGCCGCGATGTGGGCGATAGTTACGGCGTTTGGCAATCCGAGGCTCTCTGCCCTGAATCTCTCTGAAGAGACTTCACGCCACAGACTCCTTTTCCCACGCTTCACAGGGAAAACCCGCGGGTGTCGCCAGAATACCCTTGATTTCTCTGGCGTCTCCTGCCTCCCTGTGTGCCAGCGATGGTCATCGAACAGAGAAAGGAGCCAATATGCGAGCTGCCGGCTATGTTCGCGTATCGCAAGAGCGTGCCGCGCGCAATGGTTACGGCCTCGACGCCCAGGAAGCGGACATCCGGCGCTTCGTGGAATACAAGAACTGGGAACTAATCGAACTCTACCGCGAGGAAGGCGCCTCCGGCTACAGCAAAGACCGGCCTGAACTTGACCGGCTCCTGGCAGACGCGAAGGATGGGAAGTTTGATGCGGTTGTTTTCCCCTCGATAGACCGTGTTGGCCGCTCGGTGCGCGATGTGATCGATATCGACAATGCTCTGCGCAACACCGGCGTAGACATTGTCTTCGTGCGTGAAGGCGTTGATACTTCCACGCCGACAGGTGAGTTCTTTGAGATTATCATGGCCTCGATTGCCCAGTTCGAGGGACGCATAGTCTGTGACCGCCTGTCAAAGGGCAAGCGGCAGAAGGCTTCCCGCGGCGGATACACCGGCGGCTGGCTGCCATACGGCTACCGGCGCAGCGACAAGGGGCGCGTCGAGGTTGTGCCGGAAGAAGCCAAGACAGTCAAGCGCATCTTCCGTTGGGTGGCAAAGGGACAGAGCATCAAGTCAATCACGCGGCGCTTGCGGGAAGGCAAGGTGCCGACTCGCAACGGAGGCACGTGGAGTCGCTCCACGGTTCGAGGCATGTTGAGGAATCCATTCTACGCTGGTCGGGTCGAATTCGAGGACAAGCTCGTCCGCGCACAGCACAAGGCAACCGTCTCGATGGCACGCTTTAGTGAGTGCAACTGGCGGGATGGGCAGAAGCCCCGGAAATTTCCTTGACAGTGTTGCGGAATTGAGTACAATCGTCGCCAAATAAGCGACGGAGGTAAAGTGATGGCGTGCTCGTCTTCAATACTCAAGTCCCTGTTTTCTTCGGGCCTCCGTGTCAAGGTTCTCTCTCACTTTTTCCTCCACCCTGGAGAGAGCTTCCACATACGGGGCCTGGCAAGTATCTTGGGCGAACCTGTCGGCACTGTGGCGCGTGAGCTTGCCAACCTTGAGAGCGCCGGCATCATGGAGTCGCACGCGGTTGGCAATCAGAAGCATTATTCCCTTCGGAAGGATTCGCCGATTCACGACGACCTGAGAAATCTTTTTCTCAAGACTACCGGTGTGGGTGAGATAATCCGCTCCACTCTGGAAGAACTGTTAGGCATTGAACTGGTGTTTATGTACGGCTCGTTTGCCAACGGAGAAGCCGGTGTGGACAGCGATATTGACTTGATGGTTGTCGGCAACATTTCGGACAAGAAGCTTGCGCCGGCAATTGCCCGCGCAGAACGTCGTCTTGGACGAGAAGTGAACTACACAGTTTACACACGGACCGAGGCAGAAAAACGACTTGGCCGAGAAGGAGATTTTGTGCACGAGGTTTTTGCAGGCCCCAGGATTGTACTGGTAGGCAGAAGCGATGACCGACTATTCCGAACTTCTTAACGCCGGGCGCATAAAGCGCGGGCGCTTTTCCCGCAAGCAAGTGCAAAACTGTCTTCGGATAGCCGAGCGTGACATCCAAACAGCCCCGGGCTTGCTTGACTCAAGCCCAGAGTGGACGTTCAACATTGCGTACAACGCCATGCACCAGGCAGGCAGAGCCTATCTTTTCCACGAGGGTTATCGCGCGGTGGGAGAGGCGCACCACGCCACAGTGGTCCGATTCCTTGAAACAAGCCTGGGACTCGAATACGAAGATACTCTCATGCTCATGGACCGCATGCGGCGCAAGAGGAACCGCGCAACCTATGACGTGGTTGGCACCATCTCCCGCAAGGAGGCGAGCGAAGCTATTTCCGCGGCACGCGAGTTTGTTACTGAGATCGCCCACCGGGTGAAACGAATGACAACCTGATATGCGAACGTGCCCCCTCGATGCACGATCTGCATCAGAAACACAACTATCCTCAGACAAAATCCCTGCGATTGCTGATAGCCCACACCCCTTGCATAGCTCTATGAAACGGATTGACGTAGTCACGTCGATATGCTATTTTCTTTCAAACGAATGCAGCCCAGTACAACTGATTGGCAAGGGTGAGAGAATGTACGACAACAATAAACGGCGCTACTTCTACGACGACGGCACGGAGTTCAAACCCGTCCTGGTCCCGACACCTGACCTCTGTGTCACGTGTACACACAATAACCGGCCCGACCAAGAGGTTCTCTGCAACCTGACCAGGGCAGATGGTCAGGATGAAGAGATTTTCATCTGTTTTGCCTATGAGCCGATGTCGGCGAACATCGACAAAGAAACTGTTCTGCGCGATCTGTGTGAGCGTGCGGGGTTGGAATACCCCGAACATTCTGTTGAAATGGATGGAGGCGACTCGGACTCTGTGCCTTTTTGAGGTGCGGCGGCAGGGAACACGACTGGAGAAGCGAAATGTCGGTTTCTGAAACCGGATTCACCAAAGGAAGTTCAGTGAAGGTCAAGAAAGGGGTAATGTGCCCTGACTACGAGGGGTTGTGCCTTTCGGGGTGGCAAGGCAGAGTCGTAGACTTTGACGAGACAAAAGAAGGCGAAGTTATGATCGAGATTCAGTGGGACAGTCTCACTTTGAAGGCGATACCAGTCAAATACATTGAAGACAGCGGGAGAAAGGGGCTCGACTGTACGCAAATGTATCTCCTGGCGAAGGAGATTGAATCCGCAGCCCCGAGAGACTCCGAGGCTGATGTTGAAGGGGTTCGAGAGGCATTGCAGAGCAAGTTCTATTGGCTCGGCGAGGGAAAAGAGGGGAAGCGGATTTTCAGCGTCATTGCGCAGGTGGAGTCTGATAATGACTTGGAAATAATGGAGGCGTGGGAGTCCCACTTGAAGAAGGTTCTCTCGTTTCCTTTTGAGGCCAAGG
>DAOVDS010000333.1 GCA_030669415.1 bacterium | reverse complement strand
GGTGCAGGACGTGCTCAATCGCCTCAGTCAGATGAATCGCAGTACTCAAATCTGTGGCTTCCCATCCGTCAGCTGAAGCGTTCCCGGTGATTAGGGAAATGCATATCATAAGCAGTGCAGTCTTCAGTTTACATTTCAACTTCATTACCCCACAATGCGATACTGCTGGTATGATACAGAGATAACACACAGATTGCCAGAGTTTTGGCTATCGTAATGACAAGATATTAAGGACCGCTACCGCACGCAGCGCAAGCCCACCTTGTGCGAAGGCTGCAGCCTCTCGACTTCAAGAAGCAGCGAGGCCGGGCCCGCCTTGTCGCCGTCGTCGAAGCACCCGCCCCGGGCGACACCTGCCTGCGAGAGCGATTTGTCAATGTAGAAATACCCGAGGCTTTCAACCGCCCTCGCCGTGCTGACGACGGCCGGCCAGTAAGGCGTACTCAGGTACGTGCCTGTCTCGGTTATATAACCCCTCTGTGCAACAGGCATGTCGTCAAGCAAGTTGAAATCCACTATTTCGTCGCACCATTCCCAGACGTTGCCCACCATGCCGACGCAGCCGCTTGTGGCAGCGTTACCTTCACTCTGGGAGGCGAAATAACCCGTCAGCGCAGCCTGGCCCGACCACGTGTTGTGTTCGCCCTCGCCTTCCACCGGCTTTGTGCTGCGCACCTGGGGGAAGTTGGCGGGGTCGCATGCCGCAAGCCACTGTTTGCTGGTAGGCAGTCTCTTGCCTGCCAGGCCGGCCGCAACCTGCGCTTCGTCACGAGTCACGCCGGTCAGCGGGGTAGCGCCATACACCGAGACGCAGTGCCCGTTGGAGTCCGAGTTCTCGTAGATGTCTATCGCGAAATCCTTGACCCTGACCATGCCGGGAAGCGGCACCCCCGGCGGCGGGTCGCTCAGGTTACTGTTGGTCACAACCGAGTTGCGCAGGATACCGCCCTGCGGCCCCACGTGGAAGTAGCCAAGAAGCTTCCACGTCCTGTACGAGTACTCCCTCGGCTCGCTGCCGCCACTGCGAGAAAAGTAACCCTTCCAGTCCGGATGGTGACGGGAAACGACTGCCTGATAGCTCTTGCCGACCGGAGATGGCTTCAGGTACACGAAGTAATCGGAGCCAGCCTTTTTCGACTCTCCACGTGCGAAGGACTCTGTCTTGCTAATGTCAATGACAATCGGCTCGTCGTTTTTGAAAACCCTGCCGGCGATCCTTGTCCTGCCCGGCGCAACAACAACTGCACGCGAGTACGCCTCGGCACCTTCCTTGAAAACGTAGTGGCTCTCGTGCGCGCTCACGAGCCGCACAGTATCAGGCAGTCCTTCGAGAAGCTTGCTCAGGTCCTGCTCTGAAAGCTCTGTGTCACCGATGAAGATGGAATTCGAGCTGCAGCCCACCGCAATCACAAGAACCGCTGCCAACAGAATCAACGAAGCCTTCAATGTCTCGCCTCCCTCCCAGTAGGGTGTGCGTAGTCTCAGACAATTCTCACTATAGTAATTACTTCAGGCATGGCCCGCCGGTTCAAAATCATCTGCCTCAAAGACACGCTTCGCCGTGACGGAAGTTCCCCTATTTTCGCTGTTTCTCGTTTTCCTGCACAGCCTTGAGTGCTGCAGCCTTCTCCGCGTCGCTCATCTTCTTCCACTTCTCAAGCGGCACCTGCGCCTTTCTGGCTTCCTCATTGACATTCAAAACCATCTCGTGACGGTTCAGAGAAATGTACTTGGCCTTCGGTTCAAACCAGTCCCAGAAATCGGAAACAGCTTTTTCCCTCAATTCTTCTATCTTATCACTGCATGTTTCCTTGTCCCCTCGCAAATCCGCTAGAAGGTCGCAGGCTTGCACTTCTACCGGGTCATCTTTTGCTTCTCCCATTGCCCCCGATGGCTCTCTTTCTTGTGCTAGGTCTGACAGGCAATCTACAAGAGCTTCGATATCGCAGTCATCTCGCTCTAACATAGCGCGTGCGGCCGATAGGCGGTATTTCTCATTATCGTAGTCTGAAAGGCGCTCTCCAGACATAAGTTGCACCAGAGCGTGCCGGGCTTCCTTTGTGGCCATATTCTGCAGCGCTTCTATGACCGCCATTTTCGTGCCAGCCGGGTATTCAAGGACCAGGCAGCCCAGTGGCGGCTCGCGAAAGAATGTCTCAAAGAGTCCAAATACCTTGTCAGCATTTCTTTTCAGCAAGGCGACATCATACTCCGCCAGCTCCTGAGCCGCCATAGCACGAACTGACAACCGTTCATCCTCCAGACAAGCTACAAGGCCTTTGGCCTCGTCGTCATCACTCAGGTGCATCAATTCCAGTATGCCTATCCCGATGTCCCAATTCTCCTGTTGCACTGCTAACGCAACCTCGTACCGAACCTGTTCCTCCACCGGCATGAGTCGGCGCAGCTTGTCGTTGAGGGCACCCATGATTTCATGGTTGAGGCAGTGGTCTCCCTTGGCCAGCCAGTGGGAGGCTCTTTGCGTAATCTTCATGTCCAGCCTCTTCACGCATGCGCGCAGATTACCCTTGCCGACTTCAAGGATGCCTTCAAGCATTTCCTTCACGCAGTAGTCGAAAACAGATTCTGGTGGTAGTGCAGTCAGCCTTTCACTCCTATTCAGGATAGAGAACATCCGCCGCCTGTCCTCAAGACTGGCCTTTCCCCAGATTGTCTCAAGCGCCTCTTTCCCACCTTCGCAGTCCAGGAGCGCAAGCAGTGCTGACTCAAACGAAGGCTGCAAACCGCTTTGGACCTTTGCCTTCAAACAGGCGAGTCTGTTGTCTTGCGTCGTGCGGCACCCACTGCCCAAGAGCACAATACACGCAAGCAGCAACAGGCAGAATGAACATGTGTATTTTACTGTTCCACTCATTTCATGTCTCCATCTGCAGAGTCTGACAACCTCTCCTCGGTAAACGGGGAAACATCTTCGGCACAAGAGGTGCTGTAGTACTGGTCTTGTCGGCGACTCACTCATTGCTGAGTATGCCCTGCTCTCTGGCCAGTTCTTGGTAGGTGAATATCTGGTTGCTGCCGCGTTCCCTGCCTTTCGCGAGTGCCATGTCAGCCGCCTCGAGCAGGCCATCCTTGAACGGGCTGTCGTCCGGGTAAACCGCTATGCCCAGGCTGACACTCAGCTTCGCTTCCTTGCCCTCCTCGGAGGTGAAAGAAATTTCCTCGACAAGTTCCTGGATGCGCCTGGCGGCTCGCAGTGCGTGCTCCTGGTCAGCGTGCGGCAGGACAACGGCGAACTCCTTTTCTCCGTAGCGGGCGGCCACATCGACCTCGCGCAGATTCTCGCTCAACTGCCTCGAAATCTCCTTGAGCGCCTCGCCGGCCAGGTGGTGGCCGTGCTTCTTTCTGAAATCGGTGTAGTTGTCAACCTCGACTATCCCCAGGCTGAACACACCTCCGAAGCGGTCAACGCGCTCTATCTCGTGGCTGATTCTGGCCTGAAGATAGCGCTGGCTGAAAAGCCCGGTCAGCGTGTCCTTGTTCCTGAAGTCCTGCCCGCACGAAGAGAGGATACGGTTCTCTATGGCGACAGAGAGGACGCGGCCGTAGTCGGTCAGCTTGTCGAGGTCCGCCTGCTCGAAGTGGTCTTTCCTGTTGCTCACCACCGAGACTGCGCCAACCAGGTTGTCCCGCGAGGAAAGAGGAATCACCACCTCCGACGAAGGAGGGTCCTCATTCGTGACATAGGCGTAGGGCAGCGAGTGTATTACTGCCTGTCCAAGCAGGTTCTCCTCCGAGTAGGGAACGTGCTCGCCGCCCACGCGGCAGTCGGGCACGTCTCCCGAGGCCGATTCGCAGACAATCCTCTCAATAAAGGCGTTCTGCTCCAGGTCGAAAAGGGCGATGCTCACGCGGTCATACCCCTCGATAGCGCAGAGTTCCCTCGCCGCCTTTTCGAGCAGTGCATCGAGGTTGTCGGACGAAACGACAGAGTTGAGCATTTTGGACAGTGCACCCGCGAGGTTTACAGCCATGTCTGCTTCTCCATAAGTAAGTGTACACAGCCTTAAAGTATAATATACCCCATAACCCTCTATCTGTCAAGGAAAACGGGCGTTTCAGTGGCGCTTCCGGCAAGATGAAACTCACGCTCGCGCGAGGAAAATTGAGAATTAAACCTCTTGGGCAAAGTTGCGCTTGACAACGGTCTTTCCATGAGGTAAACTGCAAGGGATTTGAAGCTGCACTCCTGACGAGACACCCGGGTCTTCATTCCCTTCTCTGAGAGG
>DAOVDS010000232.1 GCA_030669415.1 bacterium | reverse complement strand
GCCGAAGCGTACTTCGAGAAATTTCTCCGTAATCATGCGAGTGGGCTTTGCGAGTAATGACGCGGTTATTGCGACCACGTGGGCGAACTCTGACGGGGTTTGCGAATAGCCGCGCCGCAGGCCGACGCGTTCAAGAATCTTGAGGAGGTCGCGGTAGAACTTCACGGAGACATAGCGTGCCTTCGTCAGCTTCTTGGTTTTACTGCGGCGCCTGCGGCCGCGCAGGAACACGAGCAGAGCCAGAGCGGCCGCGACGGCCGGGATGGCGATTAGGAAGGCCCGCAGTATCTTGTCACGCACATCCTCGGCAGGCTCGGAGAAGAAATCTCTGATTGACTTGAGAGCGCTGTTGAGCCACCCTCTGAACTGGCGACCTTTGGTGCGCATCTCAACCGCAATCTTGCGCTGCTCGACCGCGGAGTAGGAGATAACGTAGTCTATCCATTTGAGGCGCAGGTAGGAGAAGAAGTCGGTAACTGAGGAGAAGAGCCCGCCTTCATCGAGGAGGCCCGGCGGGGTCGGGTCGAACCGAACCCAGCCAATCTCATTGCGGTTGAATCTGTCTTTATCGCGGTCGAAGAAGACTTCAACCCAGCAGTGGGCATCTTTCTGGCGAACAAGGTAAAACTCGCCATAAGGGTTCCACTGCCCGCCGCGGAAGCCGTTGGCGACTCTCGCAGGTATTCCAAGCGTGCGCAGCAGGACCGCCAGGGATGAGGCAAACAGCTCGCAGTGGCCCGCCTTCTGGTTGAAGAGAAAGTCGTAGACAGGCTCGGTGTCCGGCGTGCGCTTGATGTTCCTGGTGTAGGACAGGTTGGTATTCAGATAATACCCGATAGCCTGGACTTTCTCGTAAGGAGTCTGGGCATTCGCCTCCGACACGATTCTTTCAGCCAGCTCCTTCAGGTCGTAGTAGCGAAACGCGATGCCCGCCGCAGGCAACTGCGTGTAGTCTATCTCGTCGACGACGGGATAGGTCTGGGCAGTTGCAAGCTCGGGGGAGTTCGGGTCGAGGTTCTTGGAGAACGCCTCGTAGCCGATGAAGCCGAACTGCGACGCGCGGTTGTACACTGAGCCGAGCGAATCGACCTCAATGGCGATAGGCGCCTCCCGGCTGAAAAACTCAACGCGGTATATCGGATGCATGCCGAACAGTACCTTGGTGTCCATGGGCGACTGCCAGATGCGCTGAATAAGCATGTTCTCAGGGGTCTCTGTGTGAAGTGTGATATTGTACACCCGCCTGCCGTGAGCAATCTCCATGGCGTATGTCTTGCGGTCGGGGCGCATGGCGGCGAGGTCCGCGGGCGTGACTGCGGCTATCTCCTCAGGCGAGTACTTGCGCCACATCTCCCCGTCGTAATGGCTCAGCGCCACCCCGCGCCAGTAGGCGAGATCGGCGGCCGGGCCGCTGACGTTGAGCATGCGTACACGCATAACCTCTCGCTCGCCCAGCTTGATTTCGCCGCTGATTCCCAGGTTTATGTTCTCGCTGAACCCCGATACGCGCTGGGGGCGCAGCGCGTACGGGAGTATCCCGGCGGAGAGCCGCGGCATGATAACGAAAAATAACGAGGTCAGCAGGAGCGTCACGACGCATATCGAAGTTGAGCCCGCGAAGAAGGACGGGCTTATCACGCCACGGGTCCGCTCGACCTTAACCTCGTCCGGCAGGTCTGTCTCACCGGAGAGGCGCAGGGATTTCTCGAATTCGCGCTTCAGATGAAACAGAATCAGGGTCCAGGTCGCGAACACCAGGTAGAGCACAAAGGGGATGGAGAAGTCCAGCTCAATCGTCAGAACCGCCGCCACCGCAAGCTGCACAAGGCTTATGAGGAACATCTGAAGGTAGTCGCGGTTCTTCTTCACGGAGAGGAGCTTAATCACCTGAAGCAGAATGAGAAGGTGCCCCATTGCCGCGATAATGTCCTGGCAGACCAGCAGGTAATCGAGCGAGGTGTAGCCAAGGCACAGCAGCGCCGCCGCCGCGGATGTCGAGCGGCCCATGATGGGGTTGCGCTCATAAGCCAGCCCCAGCGCAACGCCCGCAACGGCAATCAGCAGGTAGAAGATAGACCCTTCAGCCATGGCGATAGACAGCAGAGCAACAGCAATCATAAGGTTGGAGGACACCCTGAATGCCTTGTAGAGATTCATTCGGCCGGGGCCACCTTGCGTTCTGAGGCCGCACTGACAGATTCAGGCCCGTCGTTGGGCAAAGCCACGTACTTGGTGAAGTCGTCGCTCGTAACACATATGTGCTTCACGACGGGTGAATGCATGGAAAGAAGCCTGAAAGCCTCGTCATTGCGTGAGCTGTCCTTGAGCGTTACTATAAAGAGCATCGAGTCGCGAAGCTGGCGCGCATCGAGACGGTCTGCAAGCTGGTCCAGTCCGCGGGTGCTTGGCTTCAGGCGCGCAAGCAGCTCCATAAGCGCGAAGTAGTGGCGCCTCCCGGAGTCCGGCTTGACCCTGAGCAGCTTGGGCGCGAAGGCGGATAGGCCGGTTTGGTAGTTCCTGTTGTTGAAGAAAGTCAGCAGGGAGGCCGCAGTGGAGACGGCATGCTCGAGCGCCTGGAGCTTCTCCGGTGAGCCGACGGGAAGATATGTGTCGAGCACCACTATGACGCGGTTGGCGCGCTGCTTCTCGAACTCCATGACCATCAACTTCCGGTGCCTGGCGGATGAAACCCAGTGGATATGGCGGGGGTTGTCGCCGTCGCGGTATTCCTTCAGGCCGCGGAATTCCTCTTCGCCCTGGGCACGCAGGTTGAGCTTGCGCAGCGCGTCCGCGCGCTCGCCCCCCGCCAGAACCTCTGTGTGGTTGAGCTCGTACAGGCGCGGGTACACGAGGACGGAATTGACTCCCGGAATGCGCATGTGCTTGTTGAAGAAGTTGAAGGGATAGCCGCTGTGGACGCGGTAGCCGTTGAACGTGAAGCGTCCCCGGCGCCATATCTTCGCCGGGTAGACTACTGAGGTTCTCTGGCGGGCGGGTATCTTGAGCGCATAGCACGCCCTCATCCTCTCCAGCTCCGGCCCGGAGCCGGGCGAGTCCTCCACAAACAGGCTGTATGAAGGGAAAAACATCTTGTGGTTCTGAAGCTGCAGTACTACTTCGAACTCTTCGCTGGCGAAGACGGAATAGGGCAGCGAGCGCGCGATCTTGAGCTTACGGAATGTCATCTCCGAGAGAATGCCGCTGATTAATATGGATGAAAGCATCATTGAAAGTATCAGGTAGAGAAGGTTCACGCCTGTGTTCATAGCGGCTGTGCCGATTGCCACGCTGAATATGACAAACCACCACCCCTCGCTGGTAAGATGCAGGCGTCTCGCCTTGAAGAGCTTGCGGAAGGTCTTGGTCCTCGTTACCGTCAGATACAGCCTGCCGATAACCCTCAGCGCGAAAAGGATGATAAAAAGCGCCGCCGGAATCTTGCTCAGCGTCAGCAGGGCCAGAAGGCCCGTGCCTATTGTGACGCCGTGGCGGGCCCACTTGCGCTTCGGATGGAACAGCCACTCGAGGGCTGTTACGAGGCGTCCCTTGTCCTCGGCGTCAATGGCGTATTCGTCTGTTTCTTTCTCTTCCTGCCTGTCGTATAGAGGCTCAATCAAATCGACCTCTGCATTTCTCGCGCGCTGCGCGGCAGGCACACGGTGGGACAGGGAACAGGCTGCCTGTCTCTCACACGGGGACAGGCACTTCGTCCATTATCTCCTTTATCACCACTGCGGCGCGGCGGGCATCCTGGCGCGCCGTTGCCCTGACAATCACCCTGTGGCTCAGGACAGGCACGGCCAGCTTCTTGACATCATCAGGTATGACGAAATCCCTGCCTTCAATCAGCGCGCATGCCTGGACTGCGCGCCGCAGCATGAGCGAGCCGCGCGGGCTGACCCCTATCTCCAGCTTGCGCTTGTTGCGTGTCTTGCGCGTTATCTCGAGCATGTACTCGATAATGCTGTCGTCAACGCGTACTTCCTTGACCTGAGTCTGAATGCCTGCGATATCCTCGCGCGTCAGCACCGGGCTGAGCCTGGTGAGCGGATGCTCGTGTATCTGCGAGAACAGCACTTCCTTCTCGTGCGCGAGGTCGGGGTAGCCTATCTCAATCCGCATGAGGAAGCGGTCAAGCTGCGACTCGGGCAGCGGGTAGGTGCCTTCAAACTCGTAGGGGTTCTGCGTCGCCAGAACGATAAACGGCATCTCGAGCGTGTGCGTTGTGCCATCCACAGTGACCTGGAAGTCGTTCATGGCCTCCAGCAGCGATGACTGCGTTCGCGGCGTGGTGCGGTTTATCTCGTCAGCAAGAATCACGTGCGCGAAGATGGGGCCGGGCTTGAAAATGAACTCCTCCATCTTGGGCGTGTAGATTGACACGCCGATAATGTCTGAAGGCAGCAAATCAGGGGTAAACTGTATTCTCCGGAATGTGCAGTCTATTGAGCGTGCCAGGGCGCGGGCCAGGACAGTCTTTCCCACGCCGGGCACATCTTCTATAAGTATGTGCCCGCCGGCGAACAGGCCGGTGAGCGTGAGCTTTACAGCGTCCTTTTTGCCAATGAAAACGCTCTCGATGTTCTCAATGAGCTTCGCAATCTTGGCGGCTTCTTCCACGGGCGTCTCCTGTCAAGCTTGGTGCCTGCTTAATACTACCACGCGATGGCCCGGTAGTCAAGTTTGCAGGGACTTATGACAGGGTCATTTAATTCTCTCGCCACGAAAAACCTGTGCGGGGAGTTTCCAGACCTGCCCGATCTTCTTCCGGCGAAGAAAGAGGAAAACTACTCTACCGTGACAGTCACTGTTCTATCGAAAAGACGAAGGAAATCGTCTCCACATCTCCGCCTGTTGTGCCGCAGTCATGTTCGCCTTCTTCATAGCCGATTCTAATAGCGTACGTGCAAATGGCTTCCCCTCTATCTCAACCAGAATGGCAGCCGAATAGTCTCTTAGCATTTCATCTTTGCTTTGAATTATGTTCTGTATCAAGAACGGGGTTGCAGATTTGCCTATCTGACAGAGCGCTTTGTAAGCTGGTGGTCGCCTGAAACGCCCCCCTGCCTCCACAGGAACAATTTTCCTCATGCTGACAGAGAGTTTTTCTGCAGCTTCCGTTGCTCTGTACTCGCCGAGAATTATGACTGCGCTTACTTTGATATCAGACCTGACCTTAGGGTCATCAATTATGGCAAGGAGGTCTTTTATCAAGTCTTTCCTTGCCTGGAGGACTCTTGACTCCTCCCTCCATCCCTCGGTGGGTGACAGCAAACGGTCTACGTTCATTATCTTCTGTGACTCTTCCTTGTTTGCTGCAACAGGCTGTTCTTCGGGGAGTGGTTCCCGTTTGGCATCTTGCACGCTGTATTCCTTGAGGATTCTTGTTGCCTGTTCTTTAGTCTTGGTGTCTATCTTGGGGTCATTCATAAGTTGACGCAGGTTCGCTATGAGATTATTCCTCGTCGCTATAATCCGGTCAGCGTTGCTCCTTCTTTCAGTGCTCATGAGAAGTTCAGCCAAAGAAGTGTCGTCACGCTCGCTCCGCTCCGCTGATTGGTCAGGAAGCTCCTCTCGTTGCTTGCCCCCCGTCTGGATGACAATCACCAACGCTACAGTCAGGAACATAACCAGAAGTAGCAGGCACAACAAAACGTATTTCATAACCGAAACTCCCTGTGCTACCCAGGACTCTGAAACTCTGGAGCGCCGAGCTGTCCAGCCTCAATCTCATTTCTCCTGGGAGGGTCACGTCTGAAGTTGCGACTTGGTGGGTCAGGGTCATCAATGCTCATTATGCTGTACCACCCGAAGTCGTCCGAACATTTCTCGTAGCCGACCCAATTGAACCGCACATCAACTGCTTGTGTGAAATTCCCTTTGAAAACCCACCTGTGGATACCTTGTGGTATCAAGCCGTCAGGATCTTGTATTCCGGGTGTATCAAAGTCAAATATGTAAGGTCTCGATACCGAGGCTGCCAGATCTTGGTCACTCAGCTCATTTGAGTCATCCTTGTCGGGACTGGTGTGGTTTCCTCTGTCCCACGTGATCGTCTGCTGAGCATACTGTTCAAACCTTCGTCTTCCTATAGCTCTCGTGAATCGGAACCTGATGCTCGGATGTTCCGCGGCTTCGACAGGTTCAATATTTGCTTTTAGTTCCATGTTGTTATAGAATCCGTGACTACCGTACGTTGCAAAGGTGAAAGTGTCGCCATCCTCGTAGGGCACGGTTCCTGAATTGATGACAAATGACACTTCCCCTCCGTCAGTGGCATATGGAACATCTGTCCAAGCATACCGTTGTTTTCCGAGGGGGGGATCACCGCCTTCTACCCCGACCGATTCTCCTTCTACGGACCAGAGGTCGAAAAGAGCGTCAAAACATTTCACCGTCCAGATTTGAATCGGACAGTTATTAGCGACATTAGTGATAGTCAAATCGCCGTTGCCCTTGTTGCCTGCATCCGCCTCGGGTGCAGATGCATGTCCTTGCCCGGCATTTATGTTGTTAATCCCAAGACTTCCACCTGCAGGCGCAATCATGCGCTGGATCTTTGCGGACCTTGGTGTTCCCGTGTTCCGAAAGGCGTCTTCTGGGAATGTCGCCCTTACTACCCACACGACGACGGACTGGTGCATGTGCCCGCGAAGAGTAACAGTCGAGACATTCTTCTTCGCTGCGCTGCGGGTGATGCTGCGCTGTAAAGGTTGACCAGGAACAGGCACTCCATCTCCCGCCCACGCTACCAAGTTCGAGAATGAGTCCGGAGTCACGCTCACTGTCAAGATGACATTGTCACCAGGTCGCCTGGTTCCTTGGACATTGGCAATAACCGGATCTGCGCTCATCCATGCAGCACCCCATTCTGGTGTGTTAGGGTCAGATCGATAGGTGAGCAAAGTAGCGGGCGGGTCGTTTGCTGTTATCTCAATCCATCCCCAATCATAGGTTCCGTCAGGCAACTCATATAGAAATGTATCGTTATTCTCAAACCGCTCCGGTGTTGCATCCGCTCCTGAATGGTCAACCTCTTCCCGGGAACCGCCT
>DAOVDS010000272.1 GCA_030669415.1 bacterium | reverse complement strand
CGTCGATTTTCTCCAAGCCTCTTGCGGCAAGGAGCTTGCCATCAGGGCTAAAGGTTGCTCCGCCGTAAGCCCGTAGCAAAGTTTTGAAAAACTTCCAGGGTGCAGTAATGCGCTCAAGGCGGTAGCGCAGTTCCGGGTCTTTTGATTGCTTGAACTGCTCTTCAAGGTACGTAACAAGTCTTTCCTGCTTTCCTCCTGACTTTTTGAGGAGTTTTCGCAGGGATTTGGTGGCTTGTTCGCGGGTGTTGTAGTCGGTTGCGGACATTTCGGTGAGCAGTTGGTCAATCCGGGATTTGAGTTCGGCGAGGGAGGGTTGTTTGGGTTGGGGTTCTGGAATGACCCCCGGACTGAAGTCCGGGGCTTCGGACGGCTGCGTGCAGCCGGAAGCGAGCAGTGCGGCAAGAAGGCAGCAGATAATTGTTTTTCGCATCTTAGTCTCCGGTTGGATTATAGCATAGTAATGGCGATGGTGCAAATGTAATGAAGAGAACCCCGCCGATGAACGGCGGAGGGCTTTGGAACTACCGGATTGGGTCGTTTATTTTCCTGCCTCTTCCCTGCTACCGGTGACATCGAGCTTGAAGTAGCCGTAGGTGGTCTGGTCCTGGTTCCTGTTGCCCATGACCCCCTTCACATCGCTTGACGGCAGGAGGGTGCCGAAGAGCTTGAAGGACTTCATTGCACCGCTGGAGATATCGAACACGCAGTCGCCTACAAGCGAGCGGTCCGCCAGCGTCATTGATGTACCCATACCGAAGCTGGATATGCGGACTATGTTGCCAGCCACGTTCGGCGCCGGCATGTTGGATTCGGCCTGCGGGCCGAACTCGGCAAGCAGCGAGATTCGGGCAAGCTTTACACCTTCCTTCTCGGTGACTTCGAGAAGCCGGCACTTGAGCTTTACCGAGGCAACGTTGAGAACATCCTCCCAGTAGGGGCTGAAGGAGCGCAGGAGCTTCAGTGCGGCCAGCTCCGGGACTACCCATGAGTCACCAGGGCGCAGGGCCTCTTGCGGCAGGAGCAGGCCGAACCCGGCCAGATTGCCGGCAAGCTGTTCCCTCTGGCCGAGGTTGACGGAGCCCTTGAGGACCTCCACATCCGTGAATCCCGGCCGGCAGGTGAACTCGAGCTTTGAGCCCGAAAGCTGGGTAGGCGACATTAGCACCTGGCCCGTGGGCCTGAACTTGGCTCCTGACCTGTCGGTGAAGCTGTTGCTTCCGGCCTTGTGGCTGAGGTACTCCCGGGTGAACTTGAAAGGACCCGTCCCGGCGCTTTCGACAGTGTCGGCGAAATGCTGCTGATGCTGCGACTCAGAGACCACGGCATAGGTGGTCTTTCTCTGCTTCCTTACCCGCTTGCCGCCTTCGATGGTGGTGACGGATGAAATTCTGTTGAACAGGTGAACTGATTCGAAACCCCACAGCGACCGGGTCTTGAAAATATCACCCGCCCTGCATTTGGCGGCGAAACTGTAGCTTTCCCCTGCGGCCAGCTCGGTGGGCTTTTCGAGATAGGCGCGCCACTTTTCTGCGACCTTCTGAGCGCTTTTCTTGAGGTCTCTGGGGCCGAAGCCGAAGCTCCAGCCGCTGCGCCGGCGCAGGTGCATAAGCGATGCCGTGCTTATCATTTTTTCCCTGTCTCCCAGCGCCGCCAGCAGCCCGGCATCGCAGGATTTGGACACTATCTCGCCAAGCGCCTGGACAGCGCAGAGCCTGGCGAAGAACCTGCCCTGCTCAACCTCTTCCTCCGATTTCCCGCCCCGTCTTTTCTCTTCAATCTTCGCAAGCAGTTTCTCGGCACGGGTCTTGACCTCCGGTGAGCCGAACTGCGCGACTCTTCGAAGATAGCCCTCGGCCGGCTCGCCGATTTCTCCCAGCTCCTTGGTGGCGGCCTCACGCACGGCCCATTCTTCCGAATCGAGCTCTTCTATCAGCTTCTCGATTTGCTTCTTGAGCTCCCCGGGAAGGTCCTCCTGCTTCTCGAAGGCTTCCACACCGAGTATCTTGCTGAGCTCAGGAACCGCTTTTTCGCCCATCTTGACGAGTTCTTTTGTGGCATACGCCCTCTCCTGCGGCGATTGCGACGAGAGCTGCTGGATGTACTTCTCCAGGTCGGTAGGCTCGGGAGGCTCCTGGGGCTCTTCGGGCTTCTCGGGCGGCTTCTGCGGGTCTGCCTGCTTTTGGACACTGGGGTCAGGCTTGGGCTCAGGCTTGGGCTTCTCCTGATTTTCCTGGGCCAGCAGTGACACCGAAAGGGTCAGACACAACGCCAGAACCACTCCGGACAGCAAGACCTTCTTCATCATCTTCTCCTGTATGCAAACGGACCGTGATTTCCCTCAAAGAGATGTACGAATACTGCACCTGGCGAGTTTGCCCCAGGCGCAACTAATTATTCGCTGTGCTCTTCGCCGAGGTACTTGGAATCCACCTCTATTCCGAGAGCTTCTACCGCTGTGGTGAGGTCCTGAAACTGGAGGATGTACGAGCTGAAGCCCAGCGTGTGCATGATGTTCTGCGCGCTCCGGGCAAGGCCGACAACCGCGACCGCCTCGCAGCCCTCCTGCTCGTTCTTGGTCTTGCTGTAGCCGACGATTATCCCGATGCCCGAAGAAGACATGTAGGGCACTTCTCTCATGTCCAGCAGGACCCGCCTGACCTCCTTGGACTCGACGTGGTCAAGCGTGTCTCGAAGGTACTTCGCCTCGGGTGACTGCACCAGGCCCTTGGCAGTTACGATTGCGGTGCGCGGTTTGCTGTCGAGCAGCCTGAAACCTATGCTTGACTGGTCTTCTTCGTTTTCCAAGCCTCTTCTCCCTGTCAGGTACTACTGCACTTTAACCCGCGATGCGGGCAAGGTCAAGGTGCGCCACGGGAAAAAAGACTTTTTGTTGGCCCAGAACTGCCGGATTTTTCACTCTTGCGATTCCTGCAGCCGTAAAAAGGGAGGCGAAAACCCACGCGAACCGGGTGCGGATGGGGGCAGATAAGAAGCAGTTTTATCCAGACCATACAAATCTCAGGTTGCTTTAGGCCGAAACGTGTATTATATTTAGGAGATGTGAGGACTTGAGCCCCCGAGGAACTGGAGACTGGGAGTCCCGTATGGCGATTGATTCTGAGAGCCTGTTAGGCAAAATTGCGATAACGCACAACTTCATGACGCCAAAGCAGGTCAACGAGTGCCTTGACATCCAGACCCGCATCCGGACCTACGGGCTCGGCGAGAAGAAGATTGGCGAGATAGCCCTCGAGCGCGGCTTCCTCACCAGCCAGCAGCTCCAGTTGCTTCTGAACATCCAGCGCGCCGTTCAGGAAGAGAGACGAAAGCAGGAGCAGGCCGCGCGTCCCACACCCGCTCCCGCCCCCGCTCTCCCCAGGCGCAGGGCCCGCACGCCCGCCCCCCCGGTGCCGCTGCTCAAGCCGCCGCCTCACCGGGTCCAGCACGCACCGGCCGCACGCTCGAAAATCGAAGTGTACGCCGACCAGATAAAGATGGGCCGCGTTACCACCATAGTCGGCCTCGGCATTGCCGCCATCGTTGTGGTGGTCATACTCGCGAAAGCAGGCGGGGGAAACTCCCGCCCCAGCAACAACGACCAGGGCGGCGGCCATATACCGTTTATAGACCCGAACGCCGGCATGGCTGCGGAGCAGCAGAGAATCGCGCTGCAGAGGGCGCAGGATGCCGAGAAGCTCTACCGGGAGCTCAAGGAATGGGCCGCGAAGAACAGGGGCAAGAAGGAAGACATAATCAGGCGCTGCAACCGCATAGCAACAGACTACGCCGAGACCGAGGCAGCCGTGAAGGCGAGCTTGCTGGGGGACTTTTACGCCGACCTGCCCGACCTGCCCGCCGCCGGAGGCGCGACCGACCAGCAGAAAGCCACGCAGG
This sequence comes from bacterium, assembly GCA_030669415.1. GTDB lineage: Bacteria > Planctomycetota > SKW154 > SKW154 > DAOVDS01 > DAOVDS01. Next base: position 2,017 of record DAOVDS010000272.1, on the reverse strand, counting down.
CCTCCCAGATTTACATGAAGCTCTCCATGCAGGCGCTCAGGCTGCGCTCACGGGAGCAGTGGGCGAAAGCCATCGAGGTCTACGAGCAGTTTCCCGACACTTACGAAGACACGCCTTTCTACCCGAAGGTCCAGAATGAGATAAAGAAGCTGCGCCAGCAGATTGCCAAGAAATACGCGGCAGACCTGCACACAATCAACCGCCTTATTGGGGCAAGAAGGTACGACGAGGCAAGGAAGTACCTCGCGAAAATCGAGAACTACGCTTCCCACGAGCTGGTGATTGCCGTGCAGCGCGAGCTGGACGCCTATATCGCGCAGGTCGAGAAGGCCCCGGGCCACGTGCCCGCCGCGAAGTCTGAGGATGTCCTGCTTGCGGAGAGGCACCGCGTGGCCGAGAGCATGTTCTGGCGAAACATGTACAGCGACTCCCTCAAGGTCTTCCTGGAACTCGCCGAGAACACCGGGTTCGCCGCTTCCCACCCCGAGATGCGCGGGCGCATCAAGGACCTCGAGCGCTGCATCTCCGTGCTCGACGCTGTCACAAAGAGCATCCTCAAGTCCAAGGGCCGCAAGCGCACCCTGTATCTCGAGAACCGGGGATCCGTGTACGCGGAGATATTCGACGTGCAGGACCACATTATCCTGGCCTACGAGAAAGGCAGGGGCGACTTCGAGATACCGCTCAACGACCTCACCACCAACTCGCTGCTCCTTTACGCCAAGAAGAATCTCCCTTCCAAGCCCGCGGAGACCGAGCTTGCGCTGGGGGCTTTCGTCCTGAGCCGCGGGCTCGTAAAGGAAGCGGAGAAGTATATCTACCGGGCTGCCAAGAAGGACGCTCCCAACGACGAGGTTGCCCGGCTGCTCGAAAGGCTGGAAGAGAAGCCGCCCGCGACACTCGACGAGGGCCTCGCGGGCATCGCCAAGAGCGACCCGAAAGACTCACCCAACGCGGCCAGGCTCTTCGGCAAGGCTGAGGCGCTGTTCGGGAAGGGGAAGTTCGCCGAGGCGCTCGCCCTCTACAAGGAACTCCTCAAGAAGTTCCCCACGTCCGCGATTGTGACCCAGAAGAAGGACGCGATTGCAGGCAACATCGCATCATGCGAAGAGAACCTCTCCTCGCCGCTGGCCCGCGTCTTCTCCGGCAAGGTCATCGAGCGCAATGACCTCGGCAAGGGCGTTGTCGAAGTCTCCTACTCCTTCGAGAGCGACAAGCAGCTTGCCGACTGGAAAGAGTATAACTGGTACTCAATCTTCGACATGCACGACTCCAACTGGCATATTGTCAACGGCGAGCTCTCCGGAAACGGCTCGCGCGGCTTCCTCTGGAAGGGCGAGATAGACGGGGATGTCAAGGTCGAGTTCGACGCCTACTCCACCTCAGCCGAGAGGCAGAACATCCAGGCCACCATCTGCGATAACGGCGAGGGATGGAACTACCTCTTCGCCGTGGGGCTGACGGAACTGGGCAACGCCAAAGACATTATCCGGCGCAACGAGAAGTTCTCCTTCGGCAAGGAAATCGCAAAAAGGCCCTCGGACGCCAAGTCCTTCACCACCTACCACGTGCGAATAGTCAAGAAGGGCTCAAATCTCACGCTCTACGTCGATGACAAGCTCGTCCTGAAGGCGAAACACAAGCTCTACAAAAAGGGCCACGTGGGCCTCTTTGCAATCGGCTCGACCGTGCGCTTCGATAACGTCACAATAACGGGCCGCCTCGACAAGGCATGGCTCAGAAAACACGCCAAGTAGTATCCCCTCTTCTCACCGCAGAGACGCAGAGAAAAACAGAGACAAATCCTTGGAGTGCCGGAAGCACCACGCCGGCAGGCGTGGTGAAAGTTCAGCCGCGGTGCCCCGGTGCGGTTGCGCTTCCGTTCCAGACGCTGTCTCATTCCGCGTCACACCTTCCACATCCTCCCCCTTTCCAGTTTACCCTTGACCTTGCAGGAGGAGGGATTTATCGTACCTGTTTAACTGCAAAAAGTGTCGGTCATTTCGGGAAGGGGGAC
>DAOVDS010000406.1 GCA_030669415.1 bacterium | reverse complement strand
GGTCGGTCAGCACAATGAAAGTGAAGTTGCCGCCGAGCTTGCGGTGCACCTTGCGGGTGAACATCACCATCGAGTAGCTTTTTCCGGCACCCTGGGTGTGCCAGAAGACACCCAGCTTGCCCTGCCGCTCCTTGCGTTCGCGCACCGATTGGATGGCGAGGTTGACGCCGAGGAACTGGTGGTTGCGGGCAAGGATCTTCTTTGGCTCGCCAGATGACTCGTCGAAGAGGATAAAATTCTCCATCAGGTCCATGAAGTTCCGCTTGTCGCACACGCCTTTGAGCAGCGTCTCCATGTCCACCACACCCAGCTCCTCCTCATCCAAGCGCTTCCAGTCGTGGAAGTGCTCCCACTTGCTGGTGATCGAACCGATCTTCGCCTGCTCCCCGTTGCCGAACATCACAATGGCGTTGTGGTGGAAGAGGTGAGGAATAGTGTCCTTGTAATCAGAGAAGTTCTTTTCGAATGCAGTCTTGAGGTTCCTGTGGATATTCTTTAACTCGACAAAGAGTAGTGGCAGGCCATTGACAAAACCCACGATGTCCGCCCGTTTGCGGTAGAGGTCGCCATGCACCCACAGCTCACGCACGCAGAGGAAATGGTTGTTGGCAGGCTCGACGTAGTCGAATACCCGCAGCCGCTCTCGTACACGCTCGCCCTTGTCATTGCGGAAGGTGACCTGCACGCCGTTACGAACCAGGTCATGTTTCTCGCGGTTTGTGGCGACAATGGCCTGCGAGGCGACGGTGGCTATGATCTGGCGCACTGCATCGTCGTAGGCTTCATCGGGCAGGTCCGGGTTTAGTTCGACAAGCTTCTCACGCAGGATGCGTGTCAGCACCACTTCGCGGTCGGATGCACGACCCAGCAGGATGTCGTGTCAGAAGTCTTCATTGATGTAGGCGTAGACCGATTCCCAGCCGAGCTGCTGCTCCAGGTACTCGGCTGTCGTCTGTAGGACGAGGGTGTCTTCTGAGTACTCACTGCACATTATTCTGGCACCTCACGGCCTGAAAACTCATCCAACCACGCTTTGAGTCCTTTCAGGTCTTTTTCCAGCTCATCTGGTTCCGGGAGTTCTATGGGGGCCTCTCCTGGCTGGGCATGCTCATACCGTGAATATTTCGTCATCATTGTATCAATATACACACAGTCATTAGAAGTAATTTTCGCTACCTTATGAAGTTTTCCCACGGTATTAATCGGCCTGCGGAACCGATGTACTACATCAGCCAGTAAATCATTCTCGATCAACCGCTCGATAGTAATTCTGATGTCGCTGCACAAAGCCTTTGTAAGTACCATGTATTCAGACCGCCCAGTTTCTTCGTAGATCTTCCTTGCCTTTACAAGCCATTCATCCAACAGTGTGTTCAATGCTTTCTTCGGCTTCTGGGCGGGGAGCGGCGGATCGCCTGGCTCGCCAATACCCCATGATTGCCGTTGCAGGGAAAGAACCTGATTATCAACCCCTTGTATCTCGCTTGCATTCTCAAGCGCCGACAAAAGAGAAAGCCTGTGGGTGAAGACGATTACTTGATGGGATTGCGCCAGCCTCACAAGCCGTTCAGCAACCCGTTCTTCATAATCTTGATCAAGAGAAGATATGGGATCATCAAATATGAATGGCACGTCATAGTCTTCCGCAGCCACATCCGCCAAAAACGCGGCAATCGATACAATTCGAAACTCTCCGTCACTCAAGACATCCCGGGTGTGTGCCGCCATGTTCACATCACGCAGCATCAGTTTGTGCAACACTTGTCCCTTGGCGGCCTTTACCTTCTTTATCGCCACTCTAAGTCTCGTTGCGCCGAGTAAGTCGAGCTCAGCCTCAAAACGCTTCTTGAACGTCTCCGTCACGAGTTCCTCGGACAGACTTGAAGCCTTGTCCGTAAGCGCCTTCGTGTTTGTAAGCCGCCTAGTTTTCTCGAGGAGAGCGATACTCTTTTGCCGCTCAATTTCACCCACTATGGAAGCACTTTGCTCAGATAGCCACTTCCTTGCTTCTAGTTCACGCCTCTGCTTCAAGGGCGCTGTTCGATCGCTGGTCTGCGCGTCTCGCTCATAGACTGACGCCTGCTCCGCCTGGGTTTTTTCCAGAGACATCAACCCGTCAAGTGCCTCATCATTTGGCAGTGCCGACAATTTCGCCAAGTCATCTTCAGCGCCGAATTGTTCTTGACGCGCTCTCAACATCAAACAATAGGTGTTGACACCTTTGCGAAGTGCTTCCTCTGTTACACCTGCCAGGTCGAGCAGCGAATCGAGCTGTTCACCATCGGGCAAGTCCGTCTGTTCTTCGGAGATTCTTCTAACCTTCTGCTCCGCCTCCGAGGCCTTCCGATCAAGGCTTCCCTTGACGAAACTCTCAAATGACTGCAGCCGTTCTTTGGCATCCTCTGCGAGGGGTTGCTGACAGAGTACGCAGCGAGCTTCTGCATCGGTATTTGGAAAGGGATTCGCCAGGTAGGCCAGTTCTTCGGAAAATCGTCGCGCTTGCTCCCAAAGCAGGCGCCAACTCTCCGATGCAACTCCATCCAATGGCGCATTAGCGAATATTCCATTTGCGTCCTCTGTAGCCGCACGCCTTTTGGCCGCGGCTTCCTCTTTGGCCTTCAGGAACTCCTTGAA
>DAOVDS010000210.1 GCA_030669415.1 bacterium | reverse complement strand
CCTTGACTGCCAGGGGCACGAACTCCATATCCTCGTACTTCCATGTGTCCACCCAGTCGGTCCCATCGAAGTACTGGAGGTTGAACTGTTTCACCTGGTCGTAAACTTCGTAGAGCTTGCCGCCCTTGAGCGGGTCGTATTCAATCTTGTAGCTTTCGCGCCGCAGCAGCACGAAAAGGTCATCATGTGTTTCACTGGGCTCGAGCCGATAGCCTACCTCAATCAGGTTAGAGCTTACGCCTTCCTCATCCGGGTATGAACTTACCGTCGAGGTGAAGTTCATGTAATCGTGTGTGCCGTCGTCAATGCCTTCGAAGGGCTTGTCTATATCCCTGGTGTAGAGGCCTTCGAGGTCTCTGCTTATCATCTTGAGTATGGACTGGCCCACCTTGTTGAGCAGCGAGCCCTTCTCGACCCTTTCCTTCGCCTCGAGGGTGAAGATAAGCAACGAGTACGTTGTTGCGGAGATTACCGCTACGAGCACCAGGCTCAGCATGACTTCCACAAGTGTGAACCCGTTCTGTCGGTGCCTAACCACCTTCTTCTTCCTCCACGATTTCCGGCAGGATAGTCGTCAGCGAGAAGGTTTCCTGCGTGTTCATCTCGCCGGGGTAGGTGACGGTAACGGTAACACGCCGGACAAACCACTCCCTTCTATCAGGGTCTTCGAGGTCGTCCTCTGTGGATATGGAGACATCTTCAACATCTATCTCGTACTCGAAACTCTTGTATCCTTCCTCTTCAAAGTTGCCATCCAGAGTGAAAGCGGTGTTTTCCTCCTGGGACACCTCTTCTACGAGAACCTCCTCCATCTTCTGGCCTGCGAGCATCCTTGCAATCCGCAGGCGTGCAGTAGCGCCTGCGTCAGCTATCGCGTTTGAACGCGACTGGACGAAGTATATCGCCGCAATCCCGAGGATAAGCACGGCGAAAAGGACATCCAGCAATACGATGCCGGAGTCGCTGCTATTGCCCTTGCGGGGGCTCTTCTTCTTGACCGTAGAACTCGTCATCTTCTTCAGCCTCGTACTCGACGAAACCCACTTCCTCGTAGTGGAATGTTGTAAAGCCCAGCAGTGCGTTTATCCTGACCCAGATTCTCATATCCTCTTCCTCGCCGTACTGCACTACAACGACGTGGCTGCCTGTATTGCCGAACGGCGAGAAGTCGAACTGCACTTCTGCGCCCTTGTGGCTGTCGTTGTCCGCAGATACTACCTCGACAATTTCGACACCTGCCGGCAGGTCCCTCTTGCGTCCGGCGATTTCCCGCTCGTTGTCGGTCGGCTCGCCATATTCGTCCAGTTCCTGGGGCATCAATATCCAGTACTGCTGTTCTTCGAGGTCGTAGACTATCGAGAATGTCTTGCCTATGAGCACTGATTGCGAGCGGATGCTCTCAATTGTTGCCGCAATCTCGCGCGCACCTGCCCGCAGAGAGTACTTCGGCGAGAGCATGTCCAGGTTGGGCACCACAGCGGTCACCATCACCATTATTATGATAAGCACCACCATGAGCTCGAGAAGGGTGAAGCCGCGCGCTCCGCGCGAGAAAGTAGAACAGGAGACAGTAGAACAGTAGAAAGAGGAGCGCGCAGTTCTACTGTTCCACTGTTCTACTGCTCTCGTCGGCCTCATGTCTATTTTGTTCCCTCCGTCAGCCCTGCTTGGATGGCTACTCTTCATAGATATCAAGACTGTTGTAATCCTTGTTTTCCGGCCTCTTGCCGTCGGCATCTCCGCCCTCGACACCGTCCGCGCCGTAAGTCTTGAGAATGTACATCCTGGGCCGCTCCCCCGTGAACTCGTAAATATAAAGGTTTTTCCACGGGTCCAGGGGCTCCCTCTCGAGGTATGGCCCGTGCCAGCCCTTGATGTCGTTGTCCTTTATCAGCTCGTCGAGATTCTCGGGGTAGTGGTTGGTGTCCAGCTTGAAGATCTTAATAGCGTCGCCGATTTGTTTGAAATCGTGCTTGATGCGTACAGGCATGACTTTGCCGACAGTGGGCTCAACAGCCAGTATGACCGCCCCGGCGAGAACGGCGATTATCACGATAACCACCAAAAGCTCGACCAGCGTGAAGCCTGCCAGTCTAATCGTACGACTTCTCACTGTCAGAACCCTCCACCTTCCAGGAAGTCGAGGTTGGAGTAATCCTTGTTATCGCCTTCGCCGCCTTCGGTCTTGTCTGCACCGAAGGTTTTCAGTTCGTAGGGAATCGGCGCTTCGCCGGTGTACTCGTAGATATACAATTCGCCCCAGGGGTCTTTGGGAGGGCGCTTGAGGTACGGGCCTTTCCAGCCGTCGATGTCAGAGCCAATCATTAGCTCTTCGATGGTCTCCGGGTACTGCTGGGTGTCCATCTTGAAGAACGAGATGGCATCCTCAATCACCTTGAAATCGGATTTGACCCTGACGTCGTAGGCCGCCTCTTGTCTTCCCGCGAAGCTGCCCACAACAACACCTGCGAGAATGCCGATAATCACCACGACCACCATGAGCTCCACGAGCGTGAAGCCGGCCTGTCTGCGGCGTCTCCTGCGTTGCATCATGTCACCTCCTTGTTTGCCGATTACCCGCGCCCTGAAGGACGCGGCTTGTTAAATCTGGCTCATCTGGACAATAGGCAGTATTACTGAGAGCACAATCACGCCGACCACCGCGGCCAGGAAGATGATAATCACCGGCTCGATAAGCGAGGTCATCTTCTGGGCCTGCACTTCAAGCTCTTCGTCGTAGGCTTCCGCGACCTTCTCGAGCATTTCCTCGAGATGGCCGGACTTCTCACCCACGGAGACCATATAGCCCACTACGGGCGGAAAGATTTTCTTTCTCTTTCGCAGCGGTGTTGAAATGTCGGCACCTTCGAGCACTTTATCGTGTACATCCTGAATAGCCTCGGCGAGCACCGCGTTCCCGACAACCTGCTTCACAATTGTCAGGCATTGCAGTGCAGGCAGGCCGGAGCGCAGCAGGATAGACATGGTCATGGAGAAGCGGCTCACAGCCTGCTTCTTGAAGAAACTGCCCACTACGGGCACGGAGAGCAGCAGCGAATCGCGCCTGTACCTGCCGGCGGAGGTGGCCACGATTAACTTGTAGATTACATACAATGTGAGAACGACCAGGCCCAATGCCCACCAGTAGGAGACGATGAAGTCACTCGCGCCTTTGACAACCTCGGTAATAAGCGGCAGCACGTTGCCTTTTCTTTCGAGGATCTTCGTGACCTTGGGGACGAGGTACATCATGAGGAACAGGGTCACGCCTATCCCGAGGATAATCATGATTGCCGGGTACGTGAGCGCGGCGACCACCCGGCTGCGCAGGCGGTGCTGCTTTTGCAGGTAGTCGGCGAGGCGCGACAGAATGTGGTCGAGGTTGCCGCTCGCCTCACCGGCACGCACCATATTGACATACAGGTTGCTGAAGTAATGCGGGTGCAGCGAAAGCGCGTCGGCAAGCGAGGCGCCCTGGGTGACCTTTTCGCGCAGGTCTCTGAAGACGGCCTGAAGCGTCCTGTTGTCAATCTGCTCGATGAGCGCGCCGAGGGCCTCTGAGAGCGGGACACCGCTTCCGGTGAGGGTGGCGAACTGGCGCGTGAGAATCGCTATCTCGTAGGAACGGGCACGCTTGAGCGCAGAGACCTTGAGAGCCTTCTCCCAGCTCTTCTGCTTCTTCTCCGCGATGCTGACCATCTCGGTTACGAAGACGTTCTGCTTGCGGAGCTTCTCGCGCGCCTCTCGCGGCGTATCCGCGTCAATTACACCGGTTGTGCCGCGTCCTTTGGTATCAAGCGCCTTGTACTCGAATACCGCCATATCCGGGTTTTCCTGTAAAACTCACGTTAGAACAGGTCGAGCTGGGTTACTCTCAACACTTCCTCAACCGTCGTCAGTCCCTGAAGCACTTTCTGAGCGCCATCCATCCTGAGAGTCTTCATGCCTGCCTCGACGGCTGCGTGCTTGATGACATTTGCGCCCGCACGCTCGACAACCAGCTCGCGCACACGCTCCACTATCGGAAGCACCTCGTATATACCAGTCCTGTTCCAGTAACCTGTACCCATGCAGTGGTGGCAGCCTTTGCCCTTGTAGAGTATGCCGTCTTTGACTTGCGAGAGCTCGAGCCCTATTTCCTTCACTTCACTTTCGGTCGGCCTGTAGGCCTCCTTGCATCGCTGGCAGACAAGCCGCACCAGGCGCTGGGCGATCACTCCGATAAGCGACGATGAAACGAGGTACGCCTCTATGCCGATGTCAAGCATTCGCGTGACTGCCCCGGGTGCGTCGTTGGTGTGGAGCGTGGAGAAGACGAGGTGTCCAGTAAGAGCGGACTGAATGGCGATTCGCGCCGTGTCCACGTCGCGCACCTCGCCGACCATCATGATGTCCGGGTCCTGGCGCAGGAGGGACCGCAGTCCCGATGCGAAGGTCAGGCCCTTTTTCGTGGCAACCTGTATCTGGCTTACATCCCTGAGGTTGTACTCTATCGGGTCCTCGATGGTAAGGATGTTCTTTTCCAGGGAGTTTATTCTCTGAAGCGCGGCGTACAGGGTGGTTGTCTTGCCGCTTCCGGTCGGCCCGGTGACCAGGATTATCCCGTGCGAGTAATGGATGAGCGAGCCGATAAGCTTCATGTTGCGTTCCTCGAGGCCGAGCTCCGTAAGCTCGTAGAGCCTCGCCGACTTGTCCAGCAGGCGCATGACGATGCGCTCGCCGTGCGAGGTGGGAACGGAGGAGATTCGGACATCCACCTCGGCGTCGCTCACGCGTATCGTGGTGCGGCCATCCTGCGGGAGCCTTCGCTCCGCGATATCCATCCTGCCCATAACCTTTATGCGCGAGACTACCGCCTCCTGCACCTTCTTCGGGATAATCTGCGTGTCGTGCAGAATACCGTCAATGCGGTAGCGCACCTGCAGCTTGTTTTCGTAAGGCTGCAGGTGGATGTCGCTTGCACGCATTCGCAGGGCCTCGAAGAAGAGCATATTGACCAGCTTGATTATTGGCGCCTTATAGGCGATATCGAGCACATCCTCGGACTCTTCGATCTCCTCCGCCATGCCGATAATTTCGTCCGGCTTGAGGTCATCGAGCATCTCTTCCACGTTGCCGCCCTGGACGTAGGTGCGGTTTATTAGCGCTGTTATCTCGGAGCGCTCGGCGAGGACAGGCTCTATCTCGCAGCCGAGCATGCCCTCGACTTCATCCATGGGCTCCGTATAGAGCGGGTCGCCTGTAGCGACGACAATCACTTCATCGCGGCGGTCCACGCCAATCAGGTTGTAGGCGCGGGCGAACCGCAGCGGCACCTTTGTCAGGAACTCCTGCGGCACCTTCGCGCCCGAGAGGTCCTTGTGAAGCTGCAGGCCCAGTTTTTCTGCGAGCACGGCGAGAAGGCGCTGTTCCGGGATAAGCCCGCGGTCTCGGAAGAACCTGTAGGAAGGTTCGCCCGTCTCCAGTTCCACGTTGCGCGCCTCCTGCAACTGGCGCTCAGTGACCAGCCCTTCCGCCACAAACTCCTTCAGCAACTCCGTGAGCATGTTCTGCACCTACTTGTTCAATGGGTCATCCGGCTGCGGGCGCTCAATCACGAACGCCTTCTTGAAGTCCCGCCCGAAAAGGTCCTCAATGGTCTCCTTCATGCTGATGTAGCTCTTCGACATGCGCCTCGCGTGGTAGGCGGGCAGTTCTCGCATAATCTGACTCACAGATTCGACCTTGCCGCCCTTGAGCTTGGCATCTTCGAGCTGCCTGCGGGATATCTTCTTGATGGAATCGAACCTCTCGTCATCTATGATGTGAGGGGTCAGGAAGACATAAAGATTGGTCTTCCTCTTCACCACGGAGGTGGACCTGAACAGCGCCCCGAGTATCGGAATGTCGCCGAGGATTGGGATCTTGTTGACTGTTTCGTTCTCTTCCTCGCTGGTCAGCCCGCCTATGACTATTATCTCCCTGTCGGGCACAGTTACCATTCCCCTTATCTCGCGCGATGTCTTCGGCGGCGGTGTGGCCGAACCGGCAATGGGAGAAGATGTGAACTGTTCAATCGTCAAGTGAATCTCCAGGCGCAGGTAGTTGTCGGTGCTGATATGTGGGGTAATGGTAAGGGTGATGCCGGCATCCTGGTAGCCTCCGAACTGCTGCCTGGAGGCGCCCTGCTGCGGGTCGATATATGTCGTCGTGGCAACCTGGTCGGTGACCTTAATCATGCCCTCTTCGTTATCGTTGGTGAGAATCCGGGGGCTGGAGAGGACGTTCACATCCGAGTTGGTGCGCAGCATCTGCAACAGTATCGGGATGCGGTTGAACTCATCCTTGTAGAACATGCCTGTGGCACCGATGCCTGCGAGAGGCTCCTTGGTCAGGTTCTCAGCGTCGATTGTGGAGAGCCCGAAGTAGGACATGCCGGCTCCCCGGAAACCCGTGCCCGCGATGTCCACGGTCGCAAGCTCAATACCCATATTTGTCGTGGAGTTTGCCGACACTTCGATTATCGCCGCTTCGAGCAGGACCTGCGGGCGGCGCACATCGAGCTTCTTGATTATGGCGAGAATCTCGTCGTAGTCTTTCTTGTCCGCCTCGATAAGCAGGCTGTTCGTCTGGTCCTCGGCGACGACGCGAGAGGGAATAACCTGAAGCTGCGGGGACACAGAGCCCCTGGGCTGGGTGCGGCCCTGGCGCGTCTGGCGCCCGGAGAGTATTGACTGCAGTGCCGTTGCGAGCTTGGCCGCGTCAGTATGCTTGAGCATGTAAATGTGGATATTGCCCGTGCCCTCAGGCAGCTCCTCGTCAAGCTCCCGTATCACCCTTTCAATGTTCTCGAAGTTCGCCGGGTACGTGAGGACAATGAGCTTGTTGGTCCGGGTATCCGCGACGAACTGCGCCTCGAGCCCCGTAGCGACCGGTACGCCGGGGCGGCCTCTTGACACGCGCGTTCCCTGGGCGAGCTGCTGCAGGTACTGTGCTACCTCGCTTGCCACCGCGTACTGGAGCGGGTAGACGCGCATCTCGACAGTCTTGGGCATGACATCAATCGCCCGTATCAGTTCGGCGTAGTAGCGTATCTCACGGGAGAAATCCCTCGCAATAATCACCGGCTGGTTGGTCACGGAGACAATGGAGCCGGGGCCCTGCCGGTCGATGAGCCTGTTGGTGAGTGTTCGCTCAACCTGGGTGGGGTCGGCGTACTTGAGCTCGAAGATCGCAGTGACAAGCTCGTTGTCCTTGGGCAGGTTCTTGAGGTCTGAGGGATTCTTTATCCATATGACGGGTGTTGACCCGTATCTGCGCGTCCTGAGCTCGCGGTCGGTCAGGGAGGCAATCATTTCCGAGCCTTCGACATCCCTGTGCTCGAGGGTTATGCCGTTTACCTTGAGTATCGCCTCGAGAATGTAATAGTCGGCGGCGAAGCTCGATACGAACTTGATGCGCCTGCCGGAGATGTTGGGCGCGGAAAAGATATTCTTGCCCGTCATCTTGCTGAGCTGCTCGAGCAGGCTGTCTATTGGGATGTCCTTGCCCGCCTCGACCACGAAGGTCGCCCTCTCTTTCTTTTCCTTCTTCTCCTCCGGGGTCGCAGGTGCCTCCGGCGACTCCGGCTGTGCGTGCGACACCGCAGGCAGAAGCAGCAGCAGAACCAGGGCGAGAACCAGTACTTCGCGCACTCTTGCAGGCAGAGAACGTAGCTCCATCGAATCCTCCAGGACTAATGTCTGTTTGAACTGTCAGCGTTGTCTAAAGGTAATACTACGCCTGAACTTGGCGGGTTCAGAGAAATTTGGGGCAGCCTGAGATTAGGGCCTGCTATGAGAAGAGCTTCCTGACGAGTTGGGCAGTG
>DAOVDS010000063.1 GCA_030669415.1 bacterium | reverse complement strand
AAGTTAGGGAAAACCCGGAACCTGATACTCTTACGCAAGGTGCTGATTGACATGAAGTTAAGCAACTGCCGGAAACCCGCCTGTCGCCGTAAGTGGGAAAAAGAGTCTTTGACAATTTGTATTTTTTCTTCCGAGGTTGACATGAGCGAAAGCGGCGCTATACTAAGACAATTTCATCGCAGGCCGGTACTGGAGATTGAGAATGGATGACAAGATTGTCGGTGAAGGCGTGACCTTTGACGATGTCCTGCTGCTGCCGGGGAAGTCGGAGATAGTCCCCAAGGATGCCGACGTAAGCACGAAGCTGACCAACGGGATAGGCCTGCACATTCCCCTCCTTGGTGCGGCTATGGACACTGTAACTGAAAGCAGGCTTGCCACCGCCCTGGCCCAGGAGGGCGGCCTGGGCGTCATCCACAAGAACATGACGATTGAGATGCAGGCCAAGGAGGTCGAGCGGGTAAAGCGAAGCGAGCACGGGGTGATTTTCGACCCGATAACCCTCACGCCCGACGCGACTATCGAGCAGGCGAAAGAGATAATGCGCCAGAACAACATCTCCGGCCTTCCGATAGTCGAGGACGGCGACAGGCTCGTAGGGATACTGACGCGCCGCGACCTCAAGTTCCAGGATGACCTGACGCTGAAAGTCGCCCAGGTAATGACGAAGACCAACCTCGTAACCGCGCCGCCCGACACGACGCTGCAGACCGCCAGGCAGACGCTGCACGACAACAAGGTCGAGAAGCTGCTCCTGGTGGATGGCAAGGGCAGGCTGCGGGGCCTTATCACCATAAAGGATATTGACAAGACGGAGCGCTTCCCCAACGCGGCCAGGGACGAGCGCGGCAGGCTGCGTGCAGGCGCGGCAGTCGGCCCGTACGAGCTCGACCGCGTCGCGGCGCTCATAGAAGCGGGCGTTGACGTGGTTGTCGTGGACACCGCCCACGCCCACTCGGTGCGCGTGATTGAGACGGTCAGGCAGATAAAGAAGAAGTTCGAGATAGAGGTCATTGCGGGCAACGTGGCAACCGCAGAGGCGACGCGCGACCTGGTAGAGGCGGGCGCCGACGCACTCAAGGTCGGCATCGGGCCCGGCTCAATCTGCACTACGCGGCTCGTCGCCGGCGTGGGCGTGCCACAGCTTACCGCCATATACGAGTGCGCGCGCGAGGCCGCCGGGGCGGGCGTGCCCGTCATTGCCGACGGCGGGATAAGGTACTCGGGCGACCTGACAAAGGCGATAGCGGCCGGGGCGCACTCGGTGATGATTGGCAGCCTGTTCGCCGGTGTCGATGAGAGTCCCGGCGAGGTGGTGATATTCCAGGGCAGGCGGTTCAAGACATACCGGGGCATGGGCTCGCTGGGCGCCATGATAGAAGGCTCCAAGACACGCTACGGCCAGGACGACGTGACCGAGCTGACCAAGCTCGTCCCTGAAGGGGTCGAGGGGCGCGTGCCCGTCAAGGGCCCCCTGTCGAACCTCGTCTACCAGCTCGTCGGCGGGCTCAAGTCCGGCATGGGTTACTGCGGCACGCCGAATATCGAGAGCCTCAGAACCGGGGCGAAGTTTATCAGGATTACCGGCAGCAGCGTTCTGGAGAGCCGCCCGCACGACGTCTACATTACCCGCGACTACTTCGAGACGCCGATGGAATAAGCATTTAGCGGCGCAGCTTGCTGCGCGTGTAGTTGTGCGGCTGACGCGGGGTTGGAAACGGCGCGGTTGGAAATGCCTGATTTTATTACACGGCGGGCAAGCCCGCCCGCTAAATATCCGCGGGTCAGAGAGACCCGCGGCTTCATTTCTCGGACACCTTGACGAATCTCAGGCGCAGGTCGGTGAGTATCTGGTCAATTGCGGCCTGCTCCGTCTCGGTGAGGTTGCCCTGCGTCTTCTCCTTCAGAAGTGCGATAATGTCAACCGTGTACTTGGCCTGGGGCAACTCCAACTCGCGCTTCTTGGTGACGGGGTTCTCCGCCTCTCCGAGCGCCATAAGCGCCTGCGCAGCCAGGCCGGCGAGGAACTGGCTGAACGTCGGCTGCGGCGGGAGCACGGAGGCCTGCTCCTTCTCAGCTTTGAGCTGGGCGTCGAGCTGCTCCTTCTCGCGCTTTGCCTGTTCCTTCCAGGAGCCGTCTTCCTCTTTCCCTGCATCCATGGTCCGCCTCCGGGGTTTAGTGCTACTTTGTCAACTCCTTCCTTCTCCCCTCCCTTGAGGGGAGGGGATTGAGGGGAGGGTGATAAGAATTTCCCCCTCACCCTAACCCTCTCCCCCCAGGGGAGAGGGAAAAGATGACAAAGTAGCGTTAGAAGCTTTCAGTCTGTTTCGGTCAGTCTCTCCTGAGCCTTGCTGAGATAGCTTTCGTACTTCTCCTGCCCCACCTCGAGCCTCATTCGCTCAAGAAGTGCGCTGCTCATATACTCGATATCTTCGATTGAGCCCTCGCTTGCGGCATTCTTCGCCTTCAGCGCGCAGAAGACCGCCTCCCCAATGTCACCGAGCTTGTACTGCACGTGGGCGAGGTTGTGCAGGGACGAGACAAGACCGACCTTGCTGCCGACCTTTTTCTGAAGCCGCATCGCTTCTTCGTAGTATATCTGGGCCGCATCGAAGTGGCCTGTGCGCTGCTCCACGTTGCCGAGGTTGTTGAGCGTGATAGCCAGGCCTGTCTCGTCGTCGAGTTTCTGGCGCAGGGCGCGGCTGCGCTTGTAGGCCTCTTTGGCGCGCTTGTAGTCCTCCGAGTCGAAGTGGACCGCCCCGAGGTATTCCAGCGCGTCAGTCATGCGGGCCTTGTCGTTGAGCTGGGTGGCTGTGTCGAGACTCTTGCGCAGCATGTCCGCGGCGCGGCTCAGGTCGCCTATCTTGGCGTAGGCGACACCGAGGTCGAAGTGCGAGTCGCACAGTTCCTCTTTGTCCTCGCCCCGGAGGCTCAGCTCGAGCGCGCTGCGGTAGCTCTCGACAGACTCGCCCAGCTTGCCGAGCTTGCGGTAGCAGTAGCCGAGCTTTCTGTAGGCCGCAACCGTCTCCTCCCGGGAGTCGAGCGCCTTGCGAAGCTCTACGCACCTTACTATCGGCCCTACCGCCTTGCTGAACTCCTGGCGCTCCATGAATACTGTCGCGGTATTGCCCAGCGCCACCGCGAGGTTGTAGTTGTCCTGGCTTTCTTCAAACAGGGGGATGGCAAGCTGGTAGTTCTCCAGCGCGGGTTCGTACTCCCCGTCGTGCTGGTGCAGGTAGGCAATGTTGGCGAGGGCCAGCGCCTTCTCGGCGCCCTGCCCCTTTTCAACCAGGGTCTGCAGGCGGGAAATGACGGTTGACTCCACAGGCGGCTCCGGCTCTTCCGGGACCGGGGGTGCAAAAGGCGCCGGCACAGACATGAAGAACACGGGCAGCATGAAGTCGGACCTGACTTCGCCGAGTTCGACTACGGCTCTTCTGGCAAGCGAGGTGGCGTAGTCCAGGCGCTTGCCCCGTCCCAGCGCGTCATAGAATGCCGCGAGAAACGCCTCTTCCTGCGCAGGCCCCATCTCCATGGGGACAGACAGGGCGGCCGGGACTGTGGCGGTGACGAGGTCCCGCGCTATTATCTCTACCGCGACGTTGTGGCCCCAGACGGGTGAGAGGACTGCGAGCAGAAGGTTCTTGAGGGTGCTCAACTCGGCGGTCAGTGCTGCGACGCTTATCAGCTCGTTCTCTGCAAGGAGCACTTTCGTGTCCTCGCTCTGGCAGAAGAGGTGGACGATTTCGTATTCGTCCCCGCCGAGCAAGTCGCGGATTTCCTTGAGTGTCATGACCTCGCGGGTGGACACATTGATTCTGCGCGACTTCGCGATACCCTCGAACGTGGGCCGCAGCGCCGCTTTGCGTGCCTCCCAGCGGTTCTCGTCACCGTACTCCTCGAGAAACGGCCTCATAAGTACGCAGGCGAGCTTTGGCGTAGTAGTGAGCACGGGTCTGTCCGACTTCGCTATGCCCGGCGGAATGCGCGACAGCACCACGTTGGGCGAGGTGGCGAAGAAGTCTTTGCCGTCGAAAATCGCCTCCCAGGGAACCGGCTTCATGTCTGGAGGTTCTATGCGCAAGCGCAGGGCGACTGAGCCGCCTATCTCCATTAGCCTGCGCACTTCCCGGCCTATCTTCCCGGAGAACAGCGACTTGTGGAGCTTTCTGCCCAGGTCCTTGAGCTTGTCGTACATGGTGGGCACGACCTCGGGGTCTGACGATTTCGCCTTCGCCAGCGCCCTGGGCACGTCCCGCAGGTCGTCGAAGTGCTGGAACACTTCCTCGGCGACTTTCTTGCCTGTCTCAGCGACCATGCTGACAGTGTAGAGCCCCAGGCTGCTTGCCCGGACCGTCAGGTCGAAATCGTAGAACACTTCAGAGCTTGCCTGCTCCAACTCAACACTCCTCTATTTCTCTGAGAAGCTCCTGCGCGACGGCGGGGGCACTGACCTTGCGAACTTTACGCCCGTTCCTGAATATCCACGCCCCGGACCCGCTGAAGGCGGCACCGATATCAGCCTCGCGGGCCTCGCCCGGCCCGTTCACATCGCATCCCATCACTGCAACTGTCAGCGGCTTCTCGACCTGTGCGAGCTCGGCCTGCACCTTGTTCACCATCGCGAGCAGGTCAACTTCGCAGCGCCCGCACGTCGGGCATGAGATTATACGCGGGCCGAACCGCCGCAGCTCAAGGCTCTCAAGTATCTCGCGCGCTATCGCCACCTCCGGCAACGGGTCGCCTGTCACGGAGACGCGTATCGTATCGCCAATCCCCTCGATAAGCAGGGCGCCAATCCCGATTGCGCAGCGGACCGTGGCGCTCGCGAGCGGTCCCGCCGCCGTTACGCCGACGTGAAGCGGATAGTCAGTTTTCCCGGCAAGCCGGCGGTAAGCTTCGACAGTCGAGCGCACACTCGAGCTCTTGGCGCTTATTATGATGTCGTGAAAATCGTGCTCTTCGAGGAACCGCGCCCCTTCGACTGCGGTCTCAACGAGAAGGGCGGTTTCGTGTTCTAACCACGGAGACACAGAGGACACAGAGGAATTTCTTTCTTGTTTTTTAGTTTCTTTCTCTCTTTTTTTTCTCCGTGTTCTCCGTGCCTCTGTGGTGAAAACAGAACCGGAGTTGACGCCGACCCGAATGGGGATTGCCGCCTCGCGTGCGGCATTGGCCACTTTCGCGAGCGACTCTTTGTTTCGCATGTTCCCGGGGTTTATCCGCAGCCCGTGCACCCCGGCCTCAACAGCCCTGAGCGCAAGCTCGCCCGTGAAGTGAATATCAGCGACAACCGGTATCGGCGAGCTCTTGACAATTTCCGCAAGGGCGGCCGCCGCGGACTTCGTCGGCACTGCCACGCGCACAATCTCGCAGCCCGCGCCGGCAAGTTTCTCTATCTGGGCAAGCGTGGCCTTCACGTCGGTGGTGGGAGTCTTCGTCATTGACTGGACCGAGACAGGCGCACCGCCGCCCACCTCCACGTCGCCAATCCTGACTTTGCGTGTCTTGCGCCGCTTGAGCAATCAAGTACCCCACAGTAAGGAACAAAGGGATTATATATTCGCAGCGGCCGCAGTCAAAGCTTAAATCCCTCAGCGCCAGGGTCTTTCAATTCTCTGAACTTCGTGTGGCGAAGTGCCCCAGGTTAGTCCTGGTAATCGTTGTCGCCCTGACCCCGGCTCGACGTGGGTCATTTAGCGGTCGAGGCGCCACAGGCGCTTTTGCAGGAGTGGCTACGCCACCTCGACGTGTAATTGAGGTTTTTTACACGCGGTGCAAGCACCGCCGCTAAATATCCAAAAATGTGCCTGCGGCACATGGTGCACCATACGTGTGATCTGCGGCGGGAGAATTAAATGACCCTGCCCTCAGTGCAAATGAGCAACACCCTGGACATTGTTGCGCCAGGCTGATGTCGTGTCCTATAATTGGAAGGTGTAGTTCTGTGCGAGGGTCGTCAGTATGAGACGGTTTGCAGCGGTGTTTGCATTTGTCTTGCTCTTGGTGCTGCTGTCGGGAGGCCTGATTGTGAGGCCGGGTGGTGTCAGAAGGCACCAGACCGCAAGCACGATTTTACCGCATCGGCTCACTTGGGTGAAACCGGACTACCATGTGAAGCCTGCGCCGCCCCGCACGATTATAAAGCCGGAAGTTGAAGTGCGGGAGAGTGAATCCGACGAGGCGAGCTCGACAGCGCGTGTTGTGGATATGGACACCGGCGAGCCGGTGGCAGGCGTAAGCGTGCGCATAACGGTCTATGGCGAAGGAGAGGCCCGCGCTTTCGAGGCCATAAGCGGCGAGAATGGCAGGTTCCCCGTTCCCATGATAAAAGAAGGTGAAGCTTACTTCATGTCTTTAGAGCACAAAGACTACCGCAAACTACCCAGGTATTACAGAGGAGAGATACCAGATACGCTGAAAATAGGGAAACCGGCGACTTTAATCGGATACGCGCTTGACACTGCAGGCAACCCCCTGCCGCTTTCCCGGGCCTCACTCTGGGTGGGTCAATCCTGCTATTCACCAAGCGTGATTGAAGGAAACAGGTTCGAGATACCCGAACTGGCTGAAGGCCAGTAC
This sequence comes from bacterium, assembly GCA_030669415.1. Taxonomy (GTDB): domain Bacteria; phylum Planctomycetota; class SKW154; order SKW154; family DAOVDS01; genus DAOVDS01. The sequence continues at coordinate 9,808 of DAOVDS010000063.1, read as the reverse complement.
AAAGTTTACGTTCAACCGGAAGGATTCTACCGTCTCGAAAAAGGAATTCTCCTGAAAAGTGGAGAGACTCAGACTGTTCATTTTACCTTCGACCCGGGGATTGAGGCTTTCGGCACTGCGCGCGATACGGAAGGGAATCCAATCGAAGGCGTGCTTGTCATACGATGGAAACAGCCCAACGAGTTCGGCCCACCGCAGGAACTGGCTGTTACCGACGTCAACGGCTGGTACAGCTTCAGGTGGCCAATCAATTCCTACGGCATGCCGGAGCCGTCTCTGTCCATCTACTTCGTGAAGCAGGGATATAGTCACGAGTGGATAGTCAAATGGACTGAGGGCCCGCCAAGGGAGAAGCATGTTGTGATGGGGAATCACGCCTCAAGCATCAAAGGAACAGTCACAGCTTCTGGCGTTCCCTTTGAAGGAACGCTTTATGTTGGCTGGCGCGTGTGCAGCAAGCATCCATACGTCGAAGTCAAGGAAGGCAAGTTCTCGATTGACGGAATTCGGCCGGGAACCCACGACATCGTCTTCCACGCAAGGGGATATTACCCCATGACTGTCGAGCTGGAAGTGCCGAAGGAGAAGCCTGCGCAGGTGAACCTTGTCTTCACAGACCGCGGCGGACAGGTTACGGGCGAGGTGTTGGATATTTGGGGCAGACCAGTTGCTGCGAAGGTCTATTGCTTCGGACTGGACAGGCAGCTTATCGGCCCCTACCACACGCATACGGACGCGACGGGAAAGTACACTATCGGCGGCCTGAGCGACGGGCGCTACAATATCCAGGCTGACCCGAAATCACCCTCCGACCTGGCGATGTCGGGCGCAATCCCTGTTATAGTCATGCGCGGCAGAGTTACCGATAGAATAGATTTTCATCTCGACGCGAAATCGAAATAGCGGCTGCTGTAAGAAGTAACCGCGCCGTGAACGACGGGGCTTCGGGATTTTCCGCGGGGATGAACCCGGGCTTGACTTTCACCACGTCTCCCGACGTGGTGCTTCCGGAACTACCCGCGCCGTGAACGACGCGGCTTTGGGATTTTTCCCACGCGCTTGCGGCAGACTCATTTCAGCCGTATCATACATCAGTGGACAGAACTATCCGAAGAGATGAGGCGTCTAAATGATGATGTGCGGCAGCGCCGCGGTTTGGCACTGACAAGTGGACAGAAGGCGGGACCTTTTGGAGGGATGCGTTATGAGGTATCTGGTTGCTGTACTGGTTTTGATTGTGTGTCTTCCCGTGCTTGCGCAGGAAGAAAAGGCGGTCAAGGTCAGCTCGCGAATCGAGTCTGTGACAGTATATCGCGCAGGCGCGACGGTGGTGCGCAAGGCGCAGTTGAAGGTCGATGCGGGCGTGACTGTGGCGCTTTTCGAGAACCTGCCGGGAAGGCTTAATGTGAGCAGCGTGCGCGGCCGGGTGGAAGGAGACAGGAGCGTCCAGATTGTGGGGGTTGAATCGAAGAGGGTGCGGCACGAGGCACCAGTCGCAGAGTCGATGAAAGAACTGGACAAGAATATACGCGACTTGAGGGACCAGAAGGCGGAGCTCGAGGCGCAGAAGGCTGCATATCAGGCCGAGGTGGAGTTCGCAAAGACAGTGGCCGCGGGTGCCCTGGGCAAGGATGCAGGCGTTGACCCGGAGAAACTTACTGAAACCGCCCGCTTCGTGCGTGAGACGATAATGCGCGCGGAACGGGAGAAGCTGTCTCTCGCGCGCAGCATGAAGGAAATCGAGGCGAAGATATCGGTGCTCCAGGAGAACGCGCGCCAGTTGCGCATCGAAGGTTCCCGGGCGACCTACACTGTAAGCATAAGGCTTTCCGCTCCGCGTGCGGCGCGCATCGCACTTGCAGTCACATACCGCGTGATAGATGCGGCGTGGGTGGCTGCGCACGATGTACGTCTGAACGAGCGCACGGGCGAGGTCAAGCTGACAGCCTACGCGGTCGTCAACCAGCAGAGCGGCGAGGAGTGGCGTGATGTCAAGCTGACTTTCTCTACCGCGTATCCCACAGCTTCAGTGGCGCTTCCGGCGTTCCGGCCGCTGGTGATGCGTCCGCATTCGGCGAGGAAATACGCCCAGCAGCGTGCGATTCTGCTGGATGAGGAGCAGTCCGTGCTGCGGGCCATCCCGCGCGGGACTTCGTTTGACAACCTGTCCAACAAGAACCTGGCTTCCAAGGGCTACGACTACATAAACGCGCAGGGCCAGCGGAATCTGGCACGGTTTGCGAACAAGTCACAGGAAGCGTCGGCAGGCGCCCCGAGGGGGAACGCGATGGCGCTGCGCTTCTCCAACGTCACTTTCCATCGCCCCAAGCCTGAAACGATACCGATGGATGACCGCCCGCACCGGTGCGTCCTGTTTACGGCCCGCTTCAAGAGCAAGGTTGAGCGCATCACTATCCCGGCGCTTGCGGAAGCGGTTTTTCTGCGTGCGAAAGTCGCCAACACTTCAGAGCATCCTGTCCTGCCCGGATTGGTCAATGTGTTCATAGATGCGGATTTCATAGGGACTGCCTTTATGGACCCCGTGGCTCCGGGGGAGGAGTTCGAGCTCTATTTTGGCGCAGACAAGAATCTGAAAGTGACAAGGAAGCTTCTCGAGAGCAGAAGCGAAGGCCCAACGAAGTTCCGCTCCTCGCACAAGGTTATGAGGCACTGGAAGACAAGCCTGCAGAACTTCCACAAGAAAACGGTCGAGGTAATTGTCGTTGACCAGGTGCCTGTTTCGTGGAGCGATGATGTGCGCGTTGCGGTGAGCGTGTTGAAGCCCAAGCCCGCAGATAAACAGCCGGACAGGTTCGGACGGGTCGAGTGGAAGGTCAAGCTCGACTCGCTCAAGAAGACGGAGTTCGAGCTTGCCTACGAGGCTGAATTCCCCGCCGGGACTGCGGTAAATATCGAGCGCAAATCGATGGAAGCGCTGGAGGAGTACTACAAGCAGATGAAGAAGAAATAGAAGCGGAGTGCCGCCGCGTCAGATGAGATTGCCACGCGGTGCTACGCACCGCTCGCAATGACTGTATGCGACGCAGCCGTGTTACCCTCGTTGTTGGACAATTGAACCAGGCCGAATTTTTCTATTCGTGTTTGGGGATGAGGCAGATAACGCGCAGGGTTTCGTCGCCTGTGTTTCGGAAGCAGTGCTTTTCGCCGCCGGGCATAAAGACGGCATCGTCAGGCGCGAGAGGTACTTCCCGGCCTTCAAGCACGCAGACGCCTCTGCCCGCAAGGACAAACATCTCGTGCTCCCAGTCGTGGATGTGGAAGGGGGTCTGCCCGCCGGGGCCGATTTCGAAGAGCCGCATGATGAAGTTGGGAACGCCGTCATCGGGCCCGAGAAGGACACGTATCGTGGTATTCACGGCGCCTTCCTGAGTGACTTCCTGCGGTTCCAGGTCGCGCCATTTGACAAGCTTCACTGGCTTTCCCCGTTTCGGTTTCCGGGGGACATGTACTTGTTACGTGTCCCCGGAAGCCCCGCCGGTGGCGTAGCCACATTAGAGAGAGTGCCTATGGCACCGGCGGGGTTTGAATCAACCCCGGGTCACAGACCCGGGGCTTCTGTCACCCGGATTTGAACCATGCCCCGTTTCGCTATATGCCCACGAGGTTGTGGATAACGAAATGCAGGAGGTCGGACACCTGCTGCAGGAGGTGCTCGATTTCCATATCGCCGGGGTTCTGGTCCTGAAGCGTGTTTAGAATGTCCCTGGCTTTTCCGAGTTCCACCTGTGCCTTCTTGCCGTAGAAATCGCGCTTCGAGACGTTGCGGGTGGCATAGTTTGCAAGCCTCTGCCCCGCGGCGAAGTACTGGCCCGCCTCCTCGAGCTTCGCACTCTTTGAGCCTGGAGGGCCGACCGGTGTGCGCCTGACAGGCTCGGGCGGCGGCTCAGGGCCGGGCTCTGTCGGCTCGGGGCCGGGCCCAATGGGTTCGGGCGGCGGGAGCGGCTCCGCAAGGGCCGCGATTTTTTCCCCGTAGGACTTGGCCTCGCCATGCTTGTCGAAAGATTCGAGCAGCGCGACAATCAACTGGTCCGCGTCCTCACCCGTGTAGAAGGTCTGAAGGACCAGCTCGGAGCCGGGCAGCATGAAGGTTTTTTCGAGTATGGGAGTAATCTGGTCGCGCAGGCGGTTCTGCATGGCGAAGAGTGCGACGCCGAAGACGTCGAAGTAGGCCCTCGGGTCCGCCTTACTCTCGCGCTTCTTGAACTCTATGAGCAACTGGCTGCGGAACTCCTGGGGCGTTACCGGGTTCATGGCGTCAATCTGGTCGTATGAGAGGGTAGCTTCAATGCCGTCGTTCTGCTGGATTGTGACGTTGTCGCCGTCGTCCTTGAGCACGCGCGCGATAATCGTCCTGCCGCTTTCGAGCTCGATTCTGGAGAGGCCACGTCCGTCGCTGAGTTCGAGGTAGGGGATATTGCCCACCAGCGCCTCGAAGACGCGGCAGCGCTTGGCGTAGTTGCTGGCTTCCTTGAAGTGGGGCGAGGCCTGGCGGGCGGCCCTGGTCAGGATAGCGAGGGCATTCTCGAAGCTCTTCATGGCGCTCTTGTACTCGCTCTTGCCGTAGAGCTCGCGAGCGCTTCTTATCATGCCCGGAACTGCGGCAATGTCAACAACCTCCCTGGGCGGCTTGGTCTCTTCCACCACCGGCTCAGGCGTTACTTTCCGGGGCGCCCTGGGAGCAGCGGGGGCGCCTTCCCTGCCCCTGTCGCCGGCGCGCCGCCCTGGACCTGCCTTGGGCGAGCGGCTGGCCACCCTGTCCATGAGCTTGTAGTCACCGCTGAGGTAGGCCAGGAAACCCACGTCGTCCGCCAGCCGGCCATTGGCGTGCAGGAAGCTGTAGTGTCCGTGCATGGCGCCGAGCGCGACTGCGGCGATTATCAGAATAACACATACTGCCTTCTTCATGGCTCAACTCCGGTAACAGCCAGACTGTGAAAACAGGCGGATGGTGAGGTCCGCCTGTTCGATTGCGTTCCCGATATATTAGACGCTTCAAGACACCCGAAGTTTACTATTTCTACTTGCCGAGATACTTGAAAAGCTCTTCTTCAATCAGGACAGTAATACCGAGGTCAATAGCCCTGGCGTACTCTTCGGTCTCCTCAGCGCCCTTGCCTGCAACGAGGAAGTCGGTCTTGACGGAGAGCTCTCGTGCGACCTTCGCGCCCATTTCCTCAATCATCTTTATGACTTCGCGCTTGGAGTAGAGCGGGTTGGTGAGCTCGCCGGCGAAGACGAATTCCTTGGTTTCATGCTTGTCGAAGAAGGGGCTGATAATGTGGTCGCCCTTGACGATGGGGTCATCTTCGGGGTCAAGCGCCTCGGTGATGGCGGCCTGGCTGAGGTTGTCCTCGATTTTCTTGATTTCGATTCTTCCCTTGGATTTGCGCCTGCCGCCCTTGATGTAGCGGAAGACCTCGAATACGCTGCCGACCCTGAGCCCGTCTCGCCTGCCCAGGTTAACCCAGCAGTGGCCGAGCTTGTTGTCGGAGAGGATAATCTCGCCGTCGGGGTCAACCCACATGATGGTCTTGGGCTTCTTCTTGATAAGCTCCTGGATGCGCCGGCGCTTCTCGGAGATTTCAGAGCGCAGTGCCGCAATCTCGATATTGCGCTTCTTCTCGAGTTCCTGCTTCTCGGTGCGCTCCTGCTCGAGCATGGCTGTGACGCGTGCGATTTCCGCCTTGTACTGCTGCTCCTTGGTGCTCAGCTCAGTTTCGACCTGGCGCTTCTCGACGCGCAGCCTGTTGATTTCCACTTCTTTCTGCTGCTTCATGTCAACGAAGCTCTGCTTTTCCTTGACGAGGTCCTCCTGCGCGGCCTTAGCCTCTCGCTCGGAGCCGAGCGATTTTTCAAGCGCGCGGACCCTGTCATTGAAAATCTGGTTGTAGAGCTCGGTGAGGTAGTTGTAGTCTTTCCTCTCGCGGCCCTCGAGGTACTTGGCGAGTTTCTCATTGGCTGCCCTGCTGACGAGGTACTGCCCGCGAAGAACGGAGGCGTCGGCGTCTGCCGACCCGGTAACAAACTTGTTGATTCTCTGCAGGTCCCCCAGGGCGGTGGCGCGCGCATCCTTCACCCGCTCAGTCTCGTGCTCGTGGTGCTTGCGCGCCTCGATCTCCTTTTCCATGCCGGAGTTCATGTAGACGATCGCAGCTATCAAGCCGATAATCACGACAATTGCGATTATCAGCGGTATCAAGAGCAGCGAGGTCTTCCTGTCCATGGCCATAGTCAGACTCCTTCCCAGGCTGCGACCGGCTGTCCGGCTCTATAGACGCATAGAGTTCCCGTAGTGTTGCGAATTGTATTGGGCTTTAACGCGGATGTCAAGAAAAAAATCGCGTTTCAGCGCCTTGCTCTTGCCGCCTAAAGTATACGTGGGCTCGACCGTATTTGCAACATAGGCGAAGTGGGAAAGCCTGGGCTGCTGAATTTGCTCTGAGTTGTTCCATCACAATCGTCGGATATAATCTCCATTTACCTGTGCGGGGAGTTATCAGACCTGCCCGACCTTCTTCCGGCGAAGAAGAAAAATCACAACACCGTCAAGCATATGGTCGTCCGTTGCTCACTTGGGCTATTTCCCGGATGTTCTTATCTTAATGTGATGGTCTATATACTTGAGCGCCTTCTCGAGATTGGCTTTTTTCTTGGCATCGGTTTCAGAATCAATCTTTAACCGAACCGCCTCTTTTGCCAATTTGATACCGTAAAGTTGTGGATTGGGCGAAATGCTGGTGCATACGCCGATTAACACTTTGCAGTATATCTCCCTGCGTCCTTCATCAAGATTGTTAGTCAACTCACTCAAAATAGATTTTGCCGCAGGAGTACCTATCCTGACAAGCGCCCAGGAGGCGAGAGACGATCCCATTTCCATTATTTTTCCTGCCTGCCCGGGCCTCGGAGTTATATCTTTGAGCAGGACGGGGATTGCTTCTGTCGCACGCAGTTGACCAAGCATCTCATTTACTGCGCTCTTTGGGCCTCGTTTGCCTTCCCAAACATCCCCTTCCTTCGCATATTCTTCCTCCGCTGCTTTGATGAGGGCAGATATTATTTCCTTGCGCTGATTCAGAATATCATGGGCAGCCTTTTTCCTCCCGGCTTCGTTTTTCGAGCGGAGGTTCTTCATTAATTGGGAAAGCTCTTCATCTCCGGCACTGCCACGGGAAAGGAACAGCAAAGCAAGAAGGCCAACACATAATACAATGGTGTACCTTGACAGATTCCTCATAGTCATTCCCTCCAGTCTTATTACGGGCTCTCGACAGTTATGGTGGCAGAACCGATATCCTCAGGGGGCGATGTTGCATTGACGGTTTCCATTGTTAAGGTTGTTCTTCCTACAGCAATCCCCTTGATCTTGACGGACATCTTTCCGTTTGCATTAGTTATCGCAGAACCAACGATAGTTGCCGTTGCTTTGGCTACGTCTATGGATTTGACTCTCAGCGCAATGCCCGGACGATTGAGAGTAAAGCTCCCCTCAGTCCAGGTACTTGCCTTTCCAGGGATTTCTCCTTCCAGTATTTCGTTTACGCCGCCAGTTACGTGAATTACTATCGTTTTCTCTTCATTGACCTTGACAGTGGTGACAGGCACCGTGACTTTGAAACGATACCAGCGCGTGTTGGGTGCAGCCGCATCATTCTTCGCATGTACAATTGAATGCCAGTACTGGTACTTGGAGCAGACATACCATTTCTTTCCTATCTTAACTTCAAGCCACTCACGCATGCTACATTTGTCTGTCATTCTCGTTGGGTCCGTACTTACGTCTCTTATTCCTGGCTCGTCTATAACCTTTAGTTTGAGGTCACCAGCTTCTTGAAGCAAATCCTCGTCGCCCTGTTCTTTATCATTGTCTTTCCAATCATCCTGAATGAAACCGAACTGCGCCCCGTTTTTCCAGGTACGGTCCCGGAATTCTCTCTTTATATCCCAGGTAACATCTGGAATCCGCTGTGTCTTTGGCGAGGGTTGGAAGAACAGCTCACAGCGGTTCTGGAGTGTTGCACTACCCATCTTGTTTATATCCTGTAAGCCGCGCGGCAGGCCATACCAGCCAACTATGTTCTGCTTGTCGCTTCCCTCGATAGCAATGGTGTCACACCATATTACCGTCAGTTCTCTCTCCGCGACTACAGCATCCCCAGTTTTGTCCGTCTTTGCCTGAATCTTCAAGTCGTTGAGGGCGCCACTCTCTTTTTCCCCGAAGATATTGACATCCAACTCGGCTTTACCATCCGCTCCTGTCGTGATAGTTACGCCTTCCGGCGGGTAAGGAGTACCGTCTGTTTTGTTTATTTCGATATCTCCGCTGTCCTCTTTTCGGTCAACTGAGAGTCTGACTCTGTAGGGAGTGTTGGGGGTGCCGGCTATCTTAATCTTCATGGGAATGTGATTGTCAGTAGGCCCTTTTTCGTTGTCGGGGCCCGCAGGGTGTGTTTTTGAAGCAGGTGTGCCATTTATCGCGCCAGAATGCGCTTCCGGCTCTGGAGGTGGCTGTTTGACAACCATATCGTCTTTAACATCCTCTGTGTTGTTCACCAGCACGTCCAGGCGGCACAACGACTGTGGTCCCCCGGCTGCATTCATGTTTGCCATGGGAAAAGTGCATTCAGCAGTGTAGTTGCCGAGAATCAGTCCACCACCGCCTTTGCCGCCGAAATAGTCGCTGGTGGGATTGCCGCGTGCACCTCCTCTGGCATAAATATGACCTGAGCCGCTTATGTTCTTGCAGTATATCACTATACTGCCGCCCGAGCCGCCGCCAGTTCCCACATCTGCAAGCGGGTGCGTGCTGCCCGGCGTGCCATCCGCTCTTATCTCACCGTCTACGGTTAGCATCTCGGAAGCGCGTATGGTGAGCCTGCCTCCGCCCGTGCCGCCAGGTTGGCGGCACTTATCTATCTTCGCGTACCCACCACCGTTCCCCTTACGTGCCGGGATGCTTGCAAGCCAACAGACCCACCCACCACTGCCAGGGTGGTTTCCGCCATCCTCGCCGTTTGTTCCGTATCCGCCACCGCCTGCACCTTTGTCAGGCCAAGTGGTTGGCTTTCCGTCACCCCACAGGCCTCGCCATGAGAAGCCCTCGCCACTTACATCAATCTGACCGGCTGGCTTTTCAGCGGAAGCTCCCTTTATGGTGATAGTAGGTGCTGTAATCCTCCTGACCCCCTTAACAGAGCCGCCGGGATTAACAGTAATGTTTTCTCTTGCGCTCAAGGTCCCTGTTTTCTCATATTGCCTGTAAGTCTTTCCATCTATGGTGATATTCCTGCAATTGGCTCCACTGCCCGCAAAAATCATCGCGCCGTCACTAAGAATATTCACGTCTTCAAACTCGCATTCGCCGCGGACGATGAGGGGGGAGTTCTCGTAAGGCGGCGACTCGCTTACAACAAGCGTCTCCGGCGAGATGTGTATCTTCTCCGGCAGCACGAGAAACCTCTGCAAATGGTCCTGGATTTCACGCACAAGCTCGATAGTCACCTCGTACTCGCCGGGCGGAAGCAACGGCACCTCAGCCTCTTCGAAATCAAGTCCTCCTGCTTGTTCAGGCCCGAAACCAACACTGAGCCGCAGGTGGGCTTCGTATTGCGCACTGCCGTTGCCGAACCTGAGAACTGTATCAGTTGTCAGCGTCGCAGTCTCAAGCCACGCGGTGTTCCTCACCCACACCTTGAAGCTCTTTGTCTTGCCACTTAAAGTATACGTCGGCTCGACCGTATTTGCAACATACGCGAAGTGGGAAAGCCTGGGCTGCTGAATCTGTTCC
>DAOVDS010000331.1 GCA_030669415.1 bacterium | reverse complement strand
AGAAGATACAGCCGGTACTCCAGCTTGAACAGGTCCGCAAGCTCCAGCGAGAGGCGGCCAACGTTCACATGGATGATGGTATTCTGGAGTATATCGTTGAAATCGTTCATGCTACCCGCCGAGATAATCGTCTTCAGTTAGGTGTCAGCACTCGCGGAACCCTGATGTTGTCCCGAGCGGCACGGGCACGCGCATATTTCCAAAAGCGAGATTTTGTCATTCCCGACGATGTGTTGTGGCTTGTTCCCTATGTATTACCACATCGCATTCTTTTGGCCTCTAAAACGCGCCACAGCGGTACTACCGCCAGGCAGATTGTCACGGACATCGTCGGCCGTATCAAAGTACCGGTTTGAACCCCGCCCGTCGTCCGCAGGATGCCTTGCGGCAAAGACGGGCGGGATGAAGAGGCGACTGTCACGATGAGGAAAACCAATGGGAGATTACGTTTTGGCTTGACCGATGCCGGCAAGGTGGTTCTGCGAGGGACAGGCTTTGTTACTCTTGCCGCCCTGATAGTTCCTGCCTTCGGGGTGCTTTCGGCTCTGGTCTCGGTCTTGCTAATGGCTTTGCTGGCCGGCTTTGTTCTGCGACCCAAAATCCAGGTAAGCGGGAATCTGCCTGAACGTGTCGTTGTGGGCCGGACAGCACGGCTGAGGTACGTGCTCAAGAACGTTGCACGCTTACCGGCCTACAATCTCTGCGTGAGGCTTGGTACACTGCCTGGAGCGATTGAGCAAGTCGGAGACGGACATGTGGTTTCGCGCCTGGGACCCGGCGATACTACCGAAGTAACTGTTGAGATACGACCCAAGCGGCGAGGCTACTACCGAATCAAGCAGCCGATTTGCCAATCCAGCTTTCCCTTTAACTTGTTCAGTTTCGGCACGTCGCATGATGATGAGGAGACCCTTATCGTTCTTCCGGCCTTTTCCCGGCTCCAAATATCCCTGAGACGCCTAAGTCGGCACGTTCGCGCCGGCAGCGCGAGACTTGCTGGTAGTACGGGAGTTTTCCCTGAATACGCGGGAAACCGTCCTTTTTTGCCGGGAGATTCCCCGCGCAATATTGATGCCCGCGCCTGGGCTCGCCTATCCGTGCCGGCCACCAAGGAGTACCACAATGATTTCGACAACTACACTGCATTAGTATTAGATACCTGCGTACCCGAAGTCCTATCGCGGTCAAGGTCGAACGAGAGCAAGGAACTCGAAGCTGCCGTCTCTCTTTGTGCTTCCGTGGCTTTCACAATTAACAATGATTGTCTTATCGATATCCTGCTTACCGGCCCTGAGCTGCATCAGTTCACTGCCTGGCCCAGAATGGTGCGCCTCGACAAGATACATGAGATTCTGGCAGGCGTTGAACCATCTAAAGGATATTCCTTGGAGCAGATAGCGCCAAAATTGGCAAATCGGTTCTATGAGATATCTGAGGTCGTTTTCATTCTGCTGAGCTGGAACAAGGCATACCGGCAGTTGCTGGAACTGGCCGGCAAGGCTGGCTGCCACTGCACAGTTCTCCTGATAGGCGAATCCAGCGGAAGTCAGAAGTCAGAAGTCGGAAGCCAGAAGACTGACTTCTGTCCTCTGTCCTCTGTCTTCTGTCTTCTGTCGGCTGACGAGATATTGACGGGGCAGATAAGACGCTTATGAAGACGCAAAAGACCATCGCTATCATTATGATGCTGGCAAGCTCGGTGCTGACCGCGTGGGTCTCTGGGGATATTGCTTACCCGGCTATCCTCTGTATGTTGGGCCTCTTGGGTTTGCAGCGGCGCTTTACCTGGGATATCAGGCCGGAAAAACGCGTTATCACGTCATTGCTCCTGCTCCTACTGGCGATTTTGTTTTCACTTCACTACCGCTATGCCAGTTCCATCGGCCGTGTAGCTTATGTACAAGCGGCGGCTTTCGCCTGGCAAACAATAGCCCGCTACTTCCTGGCTTCAATGATCCTCATACTGTTTCTCGGTTCGCCTGGACGACTGCCGTCTTCGCTGGGATTGTTTCACGTAGCCATCACCATCTCCGCTGGACAAGTCCTCTTACTTGATGACATGTACATCACGTTTCGGCTGTCAGAGCTGCTCTCCGTCATTCTGCTCGTGCTTTATGCAGCCTGTGGCACGGGCTTCCAGCCCGTGAAAACACGGCCAAGATGGCCGTGCCACCGCCGCGTGTCCGCCCCTTCTTGCTTTCGCAAGAAAGCAGGGGTGTTTGCTTTTAGTCTGATACTTCTCGTCGCTGCAAACTGCGGCTGGATTATGAGTTCAATACTCTATCGCCACGTGGAGGTTCTCAACTACCTGCCGGTTTGGTTCTGGAGGGGAGGTCTCGCCTTAGAGAGTACAACGGACGGTGTGTCACTTGTGGGATTCTCCACCAGCGGCAGACTGTCGAGTGTGTTGTTGATAAAGGGAGATCAGGATCCAACGCCCGTACTGAGCATTATGTGTGACGGCAGTCCGGGCTACTTGAGGGCCAGAGCGTTTGACGTCTATCGTCAATCCGAATGGCACGACCTGTCAAACCAGGAGGCGCTCTTCCCCGAACAGAGCAAGCCGTTTGGCATGTATTTCGTAGGCAGAACGAATATCTTTCGCCTCAACGAGGAAGACGCTTCCAAGTGTAACTACATGACCATCCGGCATGAATCCCGGTTCGCCGATGCTATTTTCACACCCTTGGGGACATCCTTTCTTGAAGCGCCGTTCAATTTGATGCTGCGGGACGACGACGATATTGTTTATGCTCCGAAATTGCGCAGTGGCCTGAATTACCGGATTGCCTATACGGAATCAGCTTCTCAAAAGCCCCCAACTGGCGTGCAAGGTCGCAGGATGCTGAACATCCCCAGTCAACTTGACCGTCGTGTACATCAACTGGCAAACAGGATTTTCGCGGGGTGCAGCACGACGACCGAGAAAATTGATGCTGTCGTCAACTACTTTGGCACCAACTACACCTACGTGCTCGGACTGGATATCCCGCCCGATAGGGATAAGCTGACCTACTTTCTATTAGAGGAATCCACTGGCTATTGCGAGTACTTTGCCTCCGGCGCTGCGATTCTGCTGCGTCTCGCCGGCGTGCCGGTTCGATACGTTACCGGTTTTTTAGTTACTGAAAAAGATGCCCGGAATGAATTGTGGATTGCGCGGAATATGGATGCCCATGCCTGGGTCGAAGCTTGGGATAAAGAACGAAACCAGTGGACCATTGTCGAAGCTACGGTAGGGGGGAATCTGGCCACGGCGTCCGCTGCTGAACAGTTGGGACGCATGCGCGGCGGTACTGGTATCCTTCTTGGTCAGCTCCTGCCGGCCTTGTATCAGTATGGCCTTTTTGGTGTGCTTGGCTGGTTGTTCAAGTCCTATGGCCTGCTTGCCGGCTTATTTCTACTGATGTCCCTTCTTGGTGGTGCGTTGTGGTTGGCCCTGTCCCGACACTACAACAGGAAAAAGTCTAAAGGCGAGACACAATCAAGGGCTGTGAGAAACCCAGGGCTTGTAACCTTGCACAAGATGCTCACCAGGATGGATAGCAGGGTCAAAGCTGCGGGACCGCGGCGAGAACTCAGTGAGACATTACACGCTTTCTCTCAGCGGCTCCGGGCGCGAGACTCGGGCGATGGGCTGTGGACAAGGATGTCAGACTGGTATCTCGAATACGCCAACCTCCGCTACCGCAGAACTATCAGTTCTAAACGCTTGCAGAAGCTGCAGCAGCTTGCTCAAGGTCTGCAGTCCCGATAAATCGGGAATGAGGAACGGCAAGACGACACAGTTGGCACACATCCTCTTTTATTGGCGAAAAGGATTGACAGCGTGTTTGGGAAGGTGTTATATTACCGCAACTTAGAAAACTTCGGGAGTGTAGCTCAGACTGGTAGAGCAACGGCCTTTTAAGCCGTAGGTCCTGGGTTCGAGTCCCAGCACTCTCATTTATCCTGCTATCGGATTCGCAAGAGCAGACACAGCAATCAACGGCTGGCTGTGAAACTGGATTTGTGGTGAATTGCCCCGCACCAATTGTGCCAGCATCGGGCTGTGCAATCTCGACGGAAGGCACAACCGGGACGCACATGGTCAATTGGTGCGGGGCTGTGCGAAAGGCCGTCAAATATGGACGCAGTTTTGCTTAACAGTGTACATAAGTCCTTCGGTGAAGTCCTGGCTGTGAACAACCTCAGCGTCAAGGTTCCCACGGGAAGCATCTATGGATTTCTCGGGCCTAACGGTGCCGGCAAGACCACCACGCTGCGTATGATTATGAA
>DAOVDS010000169.1 GCA_030669415.1 bacterium | reverse complement strand
GTTTAGCAAGCTTCGTACGACCCGGGGTTACCTGCTTCGTATGCTGCAGCGGCCCGAGGAGCGCACCGGACTTGACAGGGTGCGTGCTTTTGTCGGTGATTCTTTTGTCACATGGGCATATATCTCTATGGCCGCATGGCTTGGTGTGGCACCGCTTGTCGCCTACCACTTCCACATTGTAACTCCCTTCTCAATACTGATTAACGTGCTAATCTTCCCCGGCATTTGGGCTCTTCTTGTTTTGGGCATTCTTACGGTCATCTGCTCTCTGATTGCTCCGCCGGCTGCACCCTGGCTTGCTGGCGTAGTCTCGCTGCTGATTGGGGGCATTCAGTTGGTTCTGAAGCTCTTTTCTTCCTGGCCATCCTACTTCTACATCCCAAACAGGCTTTTTGCGCCGGTGAGTCTTCCCTGGCTCCTTCTTTACTACACCCTCCTTGTCACGGTTGCGTACAGGCTGCGCCGGCCGAAGTCCGGATGGCGCTACCTCGTGGCGGCGGCGCTTGTGCTGGTCTCACTCTATCTGCTTGTGCCGTGGCGTCCCCAGCCGGCGGCGGGGACGACGCTGACTGCACTTGATGTCGGCCGCGGCAGCGCCTTTGTGCTGCGGACTTCCGGCGGCGCCACAGTGCTCTACGACTGCGGGGGTGGACACAGGAAAGTCGGCGCAGACATCATAGCGCCCTATCTCTGGCACGAGGGCGTGACTTCAATTGATGCCATCGTGCTCTCTCACCCGGATTCCGACCATACCTGCGCCGTGGCAGACATCCTCGAGCGTTTCAGTGTCGGTGCGGTTGTCGTGTCGCCTTACTTCGACCGCAACGAGGATGGGGAAAAACTCCTGGACTTGGTCCGTAAGGCAGGCGTGCAGGTCAGGAAAGCCGCACCTGGCGAGGAGTTCGAGGCAGGCGGCGCCCGTTTTCTTGTGCTCGCACCAACGACTGACAAAGCATTCGGGCGCACGCTTTCTGACAACGATACTTCCCTTATTGTGCGTGTGCTCGACTCAGGCGCATCGCTTCTCTTCACCGGCGATGCTGAAAGCCGGGAGACTGCCATGCTGCTCGATTTGGGCGTTGAGCTTGGCTCGCAGGTGCTTGTCGTGCCTCATCACGGTGGGAAGAACCCGTTTGTTTCTGAGCTGCTGCGGGAATGCGGTGCACAATTCGCCCTAATCAGCGGGGGCTTCAACCAGGCGCGGGTGGCCGAAGAGCTTGAGTCAACCGGCGTGCGGGTGCTTCTGACGGAGGACAGCGGCGCGCTCACTCTGCGCCACCACGAAGGCGAATTCAGTGTTGAGACATTCCTGGGAAATTAGCTTTCCTCGGGCGGCCTCGTCTTCCACCTGGGATGAAACCATGCCCACTGGTCCGGGTACTGCCCGACAAACTGTTGGAAAATCCCGGACCATTTCTTCACAAGAGCGATGCGGTCTGCGGTCTTGTCGCCGGTTCGTTCAATTTCAACAGGTCCTTCAATAAGAATCTCAAACCGCCGCATGTCGGGTTTGCGAATCATTGCAGCCGCATACATGAGCGCACCAGTTGTGAGCGCCAGAGCGGCATGAGCGTTGGGCGTGCTTGCCTTCTTGCCGAAAAAGTCCACGAAATCGCTCGCTACCCCCTTTATGTCCTGGTCAACCAGGAACCCAATCACCTGATTGTTCCTCAGCGCCCTTATTATGGGTCTAACACCGTCCTGCTGGTAAATGACATCCGTCCCGAGTTTCTTTCGCCGCCGGACCACAGCCCGGTCAAACGGCTCGAAATACAGCCTGCGCGCGATAACGGATAGCGGGAAATGCGCCGCCGTGTATGCTGCAAACAGTTCCCAGTTGCCGATGTGGCCCGTCGTTATGATTACTCCCCTGCCCTTCTGGCGTCCTTGGCGAATCAGCCGGAGGTACTTCCGGCCATCGACCGCCTGCAGTATCCGCCTGCGGCCCCACGACGAGAGCGTTACAAACTCGGCCAGCGAGCGCCCGAAGTTCAGGAACATCCTGTTGGCGATGGCGCGGCGCTCGGCGCGCGAGTACTTCTCTTTGAGCGCGAGCCTCAGGTTCGCAAGCGCTATGTTCCGGTTGGACTTGAAGATGTAATACCCCAGCAGTGCAAGCCTGCTTACCAGCAGGTTCGCCAGCCACTGCGGCAGCTCGGATGTGCTCCGCAGTACTGCTACGCCAACCCAGTACAGAACCCACCGGATAAGCAGCTTATGGAATCTCGGTTTGAGCCTCGGCAACTGCCATCTCCCAGATACAGTAAAATCACAGACTATTGTACCTTAGCACCCGCGCTTCTTCAAGCGCCTACGTACTTGAGTTGTCCCGACTTCTGCAGTTGAATTACGGCATCGGAATGGGGACGAGACAAACGTGCTCATGTTATCAGTCGGAGGTGGTGTCGGCATCGTAATCCTGAAGGGGTGCGAGCTTCGCACCACACTGCTTGCACCAGTAGTCATTGATAGGCGAGTAGTAGAACAGGTTAAGCTGCGCACCGCAGTCCGGGCATGACATCACGGTGATACCCTGAAGGGAGAGGATATCGAGCACCTCTGAGACAGAGAGGTATCCCTTTTCCACGAAAACCTCACCAATGCGGCAATCCTGGCCGGCGGAGTGCCTGCTGGCCTGGATTCGCACGCACTCGTTGACCTGTTTCTGCGTGAGCCGCTTAAACTTGACGGCCAGGCGCCCCAGGATTACATCGGCGAGCACGCGCACCGGGTCGTATGCGGGATAGCCCTGGAGGTTAGCTCGCTGGATTTTCAGTACTTCTTTTCTCTGCTCGTTGGTCAGAATTCCGCGTCCCACCATTATGTCGCCGAGGCTCGCGGGGTCTGCTTCCTCAGCCTGGAATCTCACGCACTCCTCAACATGCGATTCCTGGGCGTAACCGAGCAGGATGGCAATCTTTCCGAAGAGGATTTCAGACTCCTTGACGGGTTTGGGTTGGCGAATGATTTTTGCGACAGACTCCGGGCTGCGCGCGAGGCTGAACCTGAAGGCGCTGCCTTTGCCAAGAGTGCTTTCGCACCAGATTCTGCCGCCGTGGGCCTCGATGATTCCTCTGGAAATCGCAAGACCCAGGCCGGTGCCCTTCGAGCCCTCCTCAAGTGATTTTCCTATCTGATGGAACTTGTCGAATATCCGCTGCGCCTCGCTGAACGGGATTCCTTTTCCATCGTCGCTCACACAGGTTGTGGCAAGCACATCGGTGACTTCATCAAGAGTCACTCTCACGTGCGCTCCCGGCGGGTTGTGCGAGATTGCGTTGCCGATGAGGTTTGTAAGCACCTGGGCAATTGCGTCGCGGTCGAAGTAGCATTCGATGGAGCTGTCAAACTCACCCAGTTCGATGCTTGAACCCTTATCGGCCGCGCTTTGCTGCAGGCTTGCTACAACCTCCTCGGCCAGCGGCCTCAATGGTGATATATTCAGGTCGAGCTTCAGGCGCCCCCGCTCTATCCTTGACATGTCGAGGACGTCATGTATGAGGCGGGAGAGCCTGTCGATATTGCGCATTGCCATATCGAGCCATTTCACCTGTTCTTGCGTGACAGGTCCCGCCGAGCCGTCGAGAATCAGTTGGATGGAACTCTTGACCGCCGTCATGGGTGTGCGCAGCTCGTGCGTGACAGTGGACATGAAGCCGGACTTGAGTTCGTCAAGCTTGCGCAGTTTCTCAACAAGCTGGTGTTCCGCCCGGAGCTTTTCTTCCACTATCTCTATTTCCGCTTTGTGCCTGACCTGGGCAAGAGTGGCGTCTACTGATGAAAGGAAGCGAGAATAGTGTTCTGACAGAGCGCTGACAAGCTGTATGCTGCTGGGAGTGAACGCGCCGGGCAGGTTGCTGGCGAAAGCGAAGACAGCATGGATTTCGTCGTCGAGCGCGAGAGGACAGGCGAAGTAGGACTTCAACGGTCGATTCTCAGAGGCGTTCACCTTCGAGCCGTCGAAGTCAAGGACAATCGTTCTCTCTTCACAGGAAATGCCGCTGAGGTCGCGGATGGACCCAGTTACCTTTGACTTGAAAGCTTCGATGAAACTCTCGCCGACCGGCTCTTTGAGCTTCAACTGAAGTTTGCATTCCCCGGCAGTGGGACTGGCGAGAGCGGCTGCGGGAAAGACGAACAGGTGCTGCGCAAACTCGACAACATACGCAAACACCTCTTCGATAGAAGTTGGGAGAAAGACCTTCTGTTGCTCGTTCATGCGTCCACCACAAGTTCAGACTCATCCCCAAGTACCTCCCTCATCATTAAGTATAACCCAAATACGCCAGGTAGGCAAGCTGGAATCACGATGAAAGTGATAATTCTGTCAGGACCAGGGGATTCAGGCCCTCGCGGGCATGCAGCACTGGTTGGCGCAGGTACGCTCCGAACTGGTGCGAAACGGTTCTTCGCAGCGGCAGCTATTTCTCTTTGGGTTGGTTCTCCTCGGGCTTTTCTTCCTTGGGTTTCTCGTCCTTGAACTTATCGGCAAGGAACTTGTAGTCATCTATGCCGGCCGGGTCGAGATTGAGGCTCTTAAGCACTTCGTAGATGCCTCTCTGGAGGATATAGTCGTCGCCGATGTCAGAGACAAACTCCTTGCCGAGGTCGTCAGACACCTTCTGGCGCACTTCACGGCGCAAGAAAACGCGCACGTAGTCCCTCTCAAGACCGGTCTGCAACGACTTGTACCACTCGTCGAAGTGCGGGTACTTGGAGCAATCGCCGCCATCACTGAGGGCGAGCTTGTGGAATGTGTCGCGGTTTTCCTTGTAATGCTTCTCGAGGTATTTCTCGTACACGTTGTCTCTCTGCAGGTTGAGAGCATCGTCGAACTGAGCGGCAGGCGGGAACTCGGGAGGCTTCGCTGCCACGTCGGGTTTGACGCCCCCTTCCTCCGAGCCCTCCTCACGGTGGATGGAGCGACCGGAAGGCAGATAGTACTTGGCAACGGTAAGGCGCAGGCGGGTCTTCTTGTCAGTTGCGAGCACCTCGAAGAGTTGCTGGACTGAACCTTTTCCGAAAGTGGTCTCGCCGATGATTGTGGCTCGCTTGTGTTCCTGGAGGCAGCCTGACAGAATCTCGGAGGCGCTGGCTGAACCCTTGTTGACGAGCATCAGAATGGGATAATCCGGGTGGGTACCTTCGTCGTGGGAGAAGTACTTCTGCTCAGGCGCGACGAACGGGTTTCGGCCTTTCGACGAGACAATGAGCTTTCTGCCGCTGAGGAACTTGTCGGCGATTTTCACCGCCGCGTCGAGCAGGCCGCCGGGGTTATAGCGCAGGTCGAAGACAAGCGCCTTCATGCCCTGTTTTTCGAGGTCGTTTAGCGCGTTCTCGACTTCCTGAGTAGCCTCACGGCCGAAACCTGTAAGCCTGAGGTAGCCAATCTTGCCCGGGAGCATCTCATAGAGCACGGATGGCAGGTCGATTGATTCGCGCACGATGGTGAAATCCCGGTCCTTGGGCCAGCCCGCCCTGCGGATGGTAATGGTGACAGGCGTGCCTTCCTTGCCCTTTAGCTTGTCTACGACCTCTTCGAGAGAGAGACGCAGGATATCCTTGCCGCCGACTTTGGTAATTCTGTCGCCGGAGCGCAGGCCGGCGCGGTAGGCAGGGCCGCTGTATATGGGACTCTCGATAAGCAGGTACTCTTCCACCTTCTTGGAGACCCTCGCGCCAATGCCGGAGTAGTGCTGCGTAAGGCTTTCATAGAAGAGCTTGGTCTCACGTTCATCCATGTAGGAGGAGTAGCGGTCAAGCGAGCCGACCATGCCCTTGGCGGCGGCATCGATGAGCTTGGAGGAGTCAATCTTCTTCTCGTCCACGTAGTAGTAGCGTATGCGCGTGAGCAGCTCATCGAGGAGCTTTATCCCGGTCTGGGTCAGCTCATCCTTCTCGCGCTTGAGTTTCGCGACCAGAGCCTTGAGGTCGTTTATCTTGTCTTCCTTGGCCTTGAGCAGTTCATCCCTGGACAGGCCGGCGGCTGACTCCGCAGCTTTGTAGAGGCGGTCCTGCATGAGCAGGCTCTTCGCGAGAGCCCCGCGGCGGGCAGGCTCCTTGGCTACCTCTTTGAGGACCTGCTTGCTGTTCTCGAAATCATCAAGCTGGGCAAGCGCGATTGCGGCTTCTGCACGCGTGTTGTAGTTGGCGCTGGTGACGTACTCCCTGAGGATTCGCGTTGCCTCTACTTCCCTGAGCTTCTTGAAACTGGCGCGGCAGACCGCGATTCTCACGAGGGGCTCTGTGTACTTCGCGCGGTTACCGAACAGCTTGCGCATATCGCTGCGCGCGCCTTGCGCCTCAAGCAGGTTAATAGCTGCCACGCGGGCCTCGACATCAGATTTCTCGTTTCCTATCAGAGACAAGATGTCTTCGCTTGCGGCCTCGCTCTCTCCAAGCTCAAACAGGGCCGCGTCGAAGGCGAGACGCTCCTTGACGCCGGCGTCTGCGAGCATCTCCATCAGCGGGTCAATCGCGTCGTCGCCGAGCTTGGCGATGTCACGCGAGACCTGCCAGAGGTTGGTGTAATCGCGCAGTTTCGCTTTCTTCGCGAGGCGCTCAAGTTGTTTGCTGACATCTTCTGCCTGGGCGAGTACCGACTCAATCATGCAGACAGAGAGACAAAGAAGCACGACTGCAAGCAGAGCTGAAACGAGAGTACGGGGTCTCATGCTTTTCCTCCGGCAAGAGTTAAAGGTTCCGTTACGCGCAAGCAAATTATAGTCCGGCACCGGGAAGCGATGCAAGGACTAATTGCCGCCTGCTGCTCCCCGTCTCTAAGTGATACGAGGAGCGTGCGCCGTTTGTTGGAGGAGGATTCCAGGAGTGAATCAGGTGGCAAAAATACATTTACACTTGGCGCGCGATGAATTAGAATCAGGCACTTGCCGCAGGGCGGGCGCGGCAGCACCGTGAATGCGCGGATAAGGCTGGTTTTCGGAGGTTATGAAGGTGCCGCAAGAAACTCAAGACAAAAGTGTAGAGGGCGAGGCAAAGAACGAGTGGGAGGATTTTCTCCAGTTCATAAGCTCCGAGGTTGAGAAGAAGGCTGTCCAGCAGACGAAAACACAAATGCGCAAGGTGGACCGCCTGGTCAACGACCTGCTGCGAACGATTGTCTCGAAGAAGAAGATTTCCGAAGAACAGCTCAAGGCGGTTCTGCAGGTCACTGTCGAGAAGTTTGTTGAAGCAGTGCAGGCGCAGGCAGTAACCGTCTATTTCACCGATGAGCAAGGCAACATCAACTTCGACAGCGTATACTACTCGCCTACACTCTACGGGTCCGACGTTGATGCGAAGAACAAGTACTTGCTGCAGGCCCAGGCACTCAAGGAAAAAAAACTGCGCAAGGGACAGGGCATTGTCGGGAAGGTGATTGAAAGTGGCAGGCCGAACATCGTCGAGAACGCCTACGAAGACCCGGACTTCCTCAAAGAGGTTGACAAGCGCACGGGTTTTGTGAGCCGGTCAATGATAACTGTCCCCATTAGGGTCGGTGATAAGGTGCTGGGCGCTTTCCAGGCGATAAACAAGAATCCCGAGACAGGCATGGATGTCTTCGGCCAGCGCGATTTCACGCTGCTGCAGGAGGTAGCCGACTACTCTGCAAAGATCATTCAGAAGACGAGGTTCCCCGCAACACCTCTTGATGACGCTGAGATGGCGAAGTACCTCGCCCGGCTCACGAAGTGCGAGTTCGTGGACCTCGAAGATGACTATGATATCAACGAGAAGCTCTTCAAGACGGTGGGCGAAGAGCCAATCAAGCGCTTCAAAATCCTCCCACTCAAAAAAGTCGGTAACAAGTCTCTTAAAGTCGCGATGGCGAACCCGCTGGAGCTGCAAAAGCGCGACTCGTTCCAGCTCAAGACGGGGATGGACATCGAGATTGTCGTTGTCGCAGCCGCCTCACAGATAGACAGGCTGATCGAGAACGCGCTCCAGAAAGGCAAAGCCAGCGGAGTGGCGGAGAAGCTGGGCCGGGAGTACGCTTCCAAGGCGGAAGACATCAAGGTGGCAGAGGGCGCTGACAAGGAAAGCGCCCCGATAATCCAGCTTGCCAACAGGATTGTCGAAGATGCCTACTCCAGGGGCGCAAGTGATGTCCACATAGAACCGTTTGAGAAGGATGTCCTGGTGCGCTACAGGGTGGATGGCGTGCTGCACGAGGAGCTCCGGCTGCCCAGGGGCGCCCTGGCGCCGCTCATCTCACGATACAAGATTATGTCTGAGCTGGACATCACAGAACACCGCCTGCCCCAGGATGGGAGGATAAAGTTCAAGACATTCACAAAGACGGGAATAGACATTGACCTGCGCGTGGCAATCGCCCCCATGGCGTGGGGTGAGAAGGTCGTAATGCGAATCCTCGATAAGACGGCTACCCAGCTTGGTCTTGATGCGATGGGGTTCTCGAAGTCCAACATTGACGGCTACAGGTGGATGATTCGCCAACCGTACGGCATGATACTGCACGTGGGCCCGACCGGTAGCGGAAAGACAACCACCCTGTATGCCGCGCTCACGGAAGTCAACAAGCCACAGATAAATATCCAGACAGCCGAGGACCCGGTCGAGTACATGCTGCACGGAATAAATCAGATGCAGGTCCACAGTAACATAGGACTGACTTTCTCGGCGGCGCTTCGCTCCTACCTGCGCCAGGACCCGGACATTATTATGGTGGGCGAAATCCGCGACAAGGAGACTGCGGACATGGCCATCGAAGCGGCGCTCACCGGGCACCTCATGTTCTCCACGCTGCATACCAACGATGCAGTCGGCACTGTGGTGCGATTCCTTGATATGGGCATAAAACCCTTCCTCGTCTCCTCATCACTGCTGGGAATTGTCGCGCAGCGGCTCATGCGCAGGCTCTGCACCAAGTGCAAGGAGCCCTACAACGCAACTGAGGAGGAACTGCAAGCTGTTAGAGCTACGGAGCCAATCCAGCTTTTCAAGACAGTCGGTTGCACACGATGTGGCGGAACTGGATTCAAAGGTCGAATCGGCGTGCACGAGTTGCTGCGGCCCGACGATGAGCTCAAGACCATGATAAACAAGGTCGTCCCGTCAGAAGAACTCAAGAAAGTAGCTGTCTCAAGCGGTATGATACCCCTGTATGACGATGCCATGAGCAAGGTTCGACAGGGCATAAGCTCGCTCGAGGAAGCCCTGAGGGTCGTCCGGGAAGATTAGCCGCCTCGCCCCCCAGGATTCTTTCAGCATTTCAGGGAATATTCGCACCGCTCGATTGTTAGAATAAAAGAAACATCCACAATTCTTG
>DAOVDS010000388.1 GCA_030669415.1 bacterium | reverse complement strand
GTTTAGCCACCGAGGCACTGAGGGTTAAGTAATGAGGAATGTGGAACTAAGGATTTACATTCCATCTCCCTTTACCCCTCTGCTCTGCGCCTGCTATGTCCAGCCGCGCCGCCTGCGGCGCGGATTACCCCCGGGCTGAATCCGCCGTCCGGCGGACGGGGCTTCCTATTAACTTATACACGCAATACAGGCAAATATACACAGAAAACCATACAAACACGCAAAATAGTTGATAAATCTTAAAATAAGTATTGCAAGGTTGATTTTGAGTGGGAATTGGGGTAGAATATAGGTGACATAAAAAAGGCATTCTATATCCTGATAATTCTCCTTCTCCTCCCTGCGTGCAGTGGGAAAGAAGAATCAACAACTGCTGCTACGGATATACAAGAGTCAGCAGACAAACCAGTGCTTGACCAAGGCCCCAGTATCGATGAGCTTAAGACCGAGACAGCCAGGGCAATGAACGCGGCAGCGGAGAAGCTCGACCTTGAAGGAGTCAAAGAATTTCTACGGAATGGCGCCGATGTCAACGGGAAAGGTCACGATGGCGAGACAGTTCTGCACGTGGCGGCAATCAAAGGGCATATCGAGCTGGTAAAGCTTGTTTTGGAAGCAGGCGCGGATGTCTCGGCAAAGGACAATGATGGCAAGACTGCGCTCCATGTTGCGCGCACTGCTGAAATAGCAAAGCTTCTCATATCATACGGCGCTGATGTGAAAACTCGAAACAAGTACGGAAACACGCCGCTGCATTACGCAATCAACAGGGAAATCGCGGAGATTCTCATCGCACATGGGGCAAGCGTGAACGCAAGGAACGAAAATGGCTGGACTCCGCTTCATGCAGCAGAGTCTCCCGAGGTAGCGCAGGTGCTTGTGGAGAGCGGCGCTGATATCGAGGCCCGCGACAATTCCGGCGACACGCCACTTGCAGATGCAATTTGGTATGGGAACTCAGCGCTTATAGGATTTCTCATCGAGAAGGGCGCCAAGGTGAATGCGCGCAACAACAAGGGGCAGCCCCCCCTGCATGTCGCTATAGACTGGGCCAACCTGGGGGCAGTTGAAACACTCATTGCAAACGGCGCTGACCTGAATGCCGTTGATAAACGCGGCAATACTCCCCTGCATGTCGCTGTTTGGCCAGCATTGGCAGGGGACGACACTGCCAGAGAGCTTGTCGAGTTGCTGATTGGCAAATCGGCGGATGTCAATGTAAAAAACTCAGATGGGCTTACGCCGCTGGATGTGGCGGTTGACCACGAAATGAAGAAGATTACAGCGCTTCTTCGCGAGCACGGCGGGAGGCATGGCAAGCCCTATAGAATTGCCCTTACCAAAGCTATCAAGGCCGGGAATACCGCCAGGATAGAAGAGTTGGTAGCAAAAGGCGCTGATGTGAATGCAAGAGAGTCGCGGGGAATCACGCTGCTGCACCTGGCGGTGCGTTGTAAGAACGCCGACGTGGTTCGGCTCCTGCTCGGCGCAGGCGCAAACCCGGACGTGCTGGACACCGACCCCGCCGTAGGCAGTTTAGACGCATACAGCCCGCTTCATTACGCTGCAAGCGGGAATCTGACAGAGATTGTCAAGCTCTTGTTGGATGGCGGGGCAGACATCAATATACAGGACAGTTTCGGTAGAACATCACTTCTCATGGCCCTGAGGCGTGATAATACAATGGCGGCTTTTCTTGTCGCCAGAGGTGCAGACGTTAATACACCTGACTCTATCGGGAATACTCCGCTCCATGAGGCTGTAGCAAGGGGGAAGAAGGCCATTACCAAGCTTCTGCTTGAAAAAGGCGCTAACGTCAATCCAAAGGATAGAGAAGGTGAAACACCACTGGATATAGCAGAAGATAATGAAACAAAGAAGTTGCTGCGAAGGCACGGCGCCAAAACCGGCAAAGAACTCCAGGAAGAAGACAAGTAGCCACCCCTTCAGCCATCTCCCCGTCGAACTGGTCAAGGTAGCCACCCCGCTGCCTGTTTCAAGAGGAAACTGAAGGGCGAACAGTCGTGATTTTTTGGCAGGAGCCGCTGAGCAGCATTTTTGCTTGACTTACTGCTCTAACTGTGCAATATTTCGCAAAACGCTGATTTCCAAGTTTTATCAATGATGTGGCGTGCAAGTTTCGTCAAGTATAGTGAGAACAAAATCTCAATGCGCAATTAACCCGGAGGAAACATGGTGAATCTGTCAAAGCTATCTTTTGCAGTTCTTCTCTTACTTGCGTTGCTGACCCTGTGCTCCTGCGGCCCCTTTGGTTTAATCCCGCTGCTTGGCGGCGCTGCAGGCGGAGGTGGCGGCGGTGGCGGCGGCGGAGCATCCGGACCAATCCCGCCTCCCAACCCGGCTCTTATTCTCCATGACCAGTCAAATCCTGCACTTACGAGCTACACCAATAGTCTTGCAGTAGATATAGGGGTGACAGGCCTCAGTGCCAGTGTTACCCACTTCATACTTGACGAGATAACGACTGGCCGACCGGACGCCGGCGCGCCCGGGTGGCAGCTTCTCCCTATCCCGGCCTCTTACACTTTCGCAGGCCCGGGACTCAAGACCCTCTACCTCTGGGTAAAAAGTGACGAGAATTTAGTTAACAACGGTATAGTATCTGCGCAAATCGAAGTAGACATGACACCCCCGATGGACCCGTCGCTCACCCTGCGTGACCGGACGACTTCCGACCCCGACCTCACCGACGAGCAGACGGTGGATGTCGAGGCCACGAACATAGATGCGGACGTGGTGGAGTATATTTTCAGCGAGACGCAGGCTACCACGCCCAGTGAACTCTCGGCAGACTGGGACACCAATCACCCTTCGACGTTCGACCTTTCCGCAGGCGAGGCACTCAAGACAGTCTACCTGTGGGTCAAGGACAACGCGGGCAACATCTGCGCCAACGCCGGTATCCACCAGATAGCGTACAACACGGCCGCGATTGACGACCCGCTGTTTCACCTCGAAGACCTGACGACAAACAGCAGCCAGTATTCTAACGCCACTACGGT
>DAOVDS010000161.1 GCA_030669415.1 bacterium | reverse complement strand
GGCGCGTGTTATGGAAAACTTGTTTGTATTGAAGACAAAGAAGATAGGGGGATAAGAAGGAGAGGAGATAAGGAGATAACGAATTGTCCTGTCTTGGGAAAAGTAATATCCCCATATCTGGACAATCTCCATATCTCCCTTCTTACACAACTTCTGCTGACTCGATAGGAGCATTGTCAGAAATGGCGCGAATTTTACAAAGAAAGGGCGCGAATTTTACAAATCGGCCCGGCAGGCCAAGACAAGTTAGGGAAAACTCGGAACCTGACACTCTTACGCAAGGTGCTGATTGACATGAAGTTAAGCAACTGCCGGAAACCCGCCTGTCGCCGTAACCGGGGAAAAGAGTCTTTGACAATTTGTATTTTTTCTTACGAGGTTGACGTGTGCAAAAGCTGTTCTTTGGGAAGAGGCAAAAGGGAAATATCTCCCTTCTTACACACGAGTTATTTGTCAAAAACTCGACGTAAGTCCTTGGTGTGTAAAGGACTCTTTTTAAAGATGGTCGTGACCGGATTGAGAATTGGAAAGGGTCAATTTGAGAATCCTGAAGTCGACAAAATTGCTTGCAGGCGAGCCGGGTTTGTGATACTCTTTACGCTTCGGCAAACTTGCATAGACAGGAAGACTGATGGCGAAGAAGAAACCCAAGAAGTCGGATGCGGCATCAATCGAGGTCGAGGTGCAGACCAAGCACTACCGTCCACTGTCGAGCCAGTGGCTGGCCAACGGGGTGGTTACGGTTGATGGCAAACCCGTTTACTGGCAGGCGGAGCGCCAGTACGCCAAGTGGGAGATTGAGCCTTCAGCTTACGAAGGCTGGGATGTCCGCGGGAATATACGGAAAGAGGCTGTCTCTATGATAGTAAAGGCGCTTCAGGAGAACCGCAAGTTCCTGCGCCGTCTTGATATCGAGGAGGAGAAAGAGGAGGAGCCCGGCGAGGATGACCCGAGAATCACACTTGCCCACGGTGGAGGCGGGGTGCTGATGCAGGAGCTGATGCGAGACGTCATCGCGAGGCACCTCATCGGGCCGGGGCCGGGCAAGCTTGAAAATACGGCGGTGGTGGCGAAGCAGGCGCAGCGTCTGGTCTTCACGACAAGCACATTCGTTGTGAAGCCCCTGTTTTTCCGGGGTGGCGACATCGGCAGGCTGGCGGTCTGCGGGACTGTCAACAACCTTCTGACCTCGTGCGCCAAGCCTGTTGTCATATCTGTGGGCCTGGTTCTCGAAGAGGGCCTGCCCATAGCGACACTCGAGGCGATACTCGCCTCCATGAAAAAGGCTGCGGACGAGGCGCGGGTACGCATCGTGGCCGGTGACGTAAGGGTTGTGGGAAAAGGCGAGGTGGACAAGATATTCATAAACACGACCGGGCTGGGCACAGCTCTGCCGAGGAAAAGGATAGGTCTTGACAGGGCGAAGCCCGGGGATATGGTTATTATCTCGGGCGCACTTGGGAATCACGGAATCACAATTGTCTGCGAGAGAGAGGACCTGGAGTTCAAGAAAAGGCCGGAAAGCGACGTCGCTCCCTTGAGTTCGCTGGTCGAAAGGCTCGTCAAGGCGAATGTGCCGATTCACTGCATGATAGACCCGACCCGCGGCGGCGTGGCTGCGGCGCTCAACCGGATTGCCCGGCGCTCCGGGGTGCAGATAAGCCTCGACGAAACGGCCGTGCCGGTTCATGCCGATGTAGCGGATATCTGCGAGATGCTCGGGCTTGACCCCCTGTACGTGGCGAATCAGGGGAAGCTCATTATCGTGTGCTCGAAGAGAGCTGCAATGAAGGCGCTTGAGGTAATGAAGCGGGACCCCCTCGGCGCGGAAGCTGAGATAATCGGGCAGGTCACCGAGGGTGAGCCGAGTCGCGTGACGCTTGAGAGATACACCGGCCCGTTGCAGATAGTTGACATGCCCCACGGGGATCAGTTTCCCCGGGTGTTCTGACCTCTTTGAGACGCGAAATCCCGGGCTTTCGAGCGGGTTGTGCGCCACCTACGATGGAACCACACCCACTGCCGGGGATGCTCGCAGATGAAGGCGCTGATAACATCGCACCACCTGCGGGTGAGTTCGAGCCTGTCGGCGTCGCGGTCGCCTGTTCTGGGCTGCTCCACGCGGTTGCTGATAAAGATGCGGTGCCTGCCGCGTTCAAGGCGTTCGACGCAGACCACGAAGAGCGGCGAGTTCCCGGAGATGGCGAGTGCGGCCGGGGCGATTGGAGTGTAGGCTTCCCTGCCGAGGAAATGGACGAAGACGCCGGCGACATCCCGGATGTCCTGGTCGGCGAGGATGCCAACGACCCGGTTTGACCGCAGAGCCCCCACCACGGGCCTGAGACCATCCTCCTGGTAGATGACCTTGATGCCAAGGCGCCTGCGTCTCTTGACCACTTCGCGGTCGAACTTGTCGAAGTAGATTCTCTTCGCAATAACCGCGGTGGGAAAGAACTTCGCGCAGTAGGCTGCCAGAAGCTCCCAGTTCCCGATATGACCGGTGACGCAGACAGCGCCCCGACCTTCCGCCAGAGCCCCGGCGATGGTTTCCCTGAAGGAACCGCCGTCAACGAGGCTGACAAGGCGGCGCCTGGGCATGCGGGGTATGTGCAGGAACTCCGCGAGGTTGCGGCCGAGGTTCATGAACATCGTTCTTGTCACGCGCCAGTACCAGTCTTCACTGCGGGTGTCCTCGAAGACCTGCCGCAAGTGCTTGAGTGCGCGGCGGCGGTACTTGACGAAGAAGAGATACCAGATAAGGAAGATGCGGCTCAGAGCCCAGGAGCAGAGCGAGAGCGAGACCTCGCGCAGCACCCCGGTTATGAGGAGACCGAGCCAGTATGCGAGGTGTCTCTTGAGCAGCTTCCTGAAGCGGCGCTCGACAGGATAGCCGCGTCGCGTCAATGCAGCCCTGCTGGTCGAGTTGCCCTTCACTGCGAGATGGCCCTGCGGATTCTTGCTATGATATCACTGGTGGCGTGATTCTTCGGGTCGCCAGTGATGACTATCTTCCCGCCGTAGGAAAGCACTGTGTCACGCTCGGGGACGGTTTCTTCAGTATAGTCGGAACCCTTTGCGTGATAGTGGGGTTTCATGCGCAGTAAGACCTTATCAACCGTCGGGTCTGAAAAGGGGAAGACATAATCGACGCACTCGAGCGATGCGAGGATCTCCATGCGTTCATGCTCGGGGTTCAGGGGATTGCCCGGCCCTTTGTAGGACCTGACAGAGGAGTCGGAGTTTACAGCCACCACGAGGACATCGCCGGCCTGCCTGGCTCCCTGCAGACAGCGTGTATGGCCCACGTGCAGGAGGTCGAAGCAGCCGTTGGTCATCACGACTGTCTTGCCCTCGGCCTTGAGCCGCTGGACGATTTGCGCCATTTCATCAACTGAGCCGATGATTTTTTCTTTAGGAGACAACAGATTAAGCCCTCAGAGATACTTCTGCAGCGCTGCAAGGAGTTCTTCCTTTGAGCATGCGGCTGTGCCGCTCTTCATCACCACGACCGAGGCTGCGCAGTTGGCCAGCCGGGCAGCCTGTTCGGGAGTGGCCCCGCAGGCCAGGGACAGTCCGAAGGTGGCGGCCACCGTGTCGCCTGCGCCGGAGACATCCACGCTTTCGGCCGAGCCGACAACAGGTATCGTCGCGGGCTCCTTGCCTTTCTCGAAGACTATCATTCCCTCGTTGCCGCGGGTAATCAAGGCGCACTTCAGGAAGAGTATCTCGAGCATCTGCTGGCCTATCACCAGCAGGTCGGTCTCATCATTGAGGTAGTATTTTCCGAAGCTCAGCGCCTCTCCCTCGTTGGGCGTCACGGCAGTTATGCGGGGGAACTCCTTGACGTTATAACGGGAGTCGGCGACGACGGGCACGCGCCTTGCCGCATCGGCGAGGGCGTTCTCTATGTCGCGGCTGACAAAGCCGTAGCCGTAGTCCGACACGAGCCAGTAGTCGATGTCCGGGCCAACACGCGTAATGTATTCGAGGACAGACCTGACGAGGTCCGGGCCGGGTTCCGTGGGCTTGCCGCGGTCGATGCGCAGCACCTGCTGCTTGACAGTGTGAATATCGCCCGCAAGCACGCGGGTCTTTGTCGTCGTGGGCTGCTTCTTCTGCACGAACAACCCGTCCGTGTTGGCGCCGCTTGCTGAGAGTATCCGGCGCAGTTGCAGGCCGTGCGGGTCATCGCCGAGCACGCCGAGGGCGACGGCCCTTGCGCCCAACTGGCAGATGTTGCTTACGGCGTTGGCGGCACCGCCCGGGCGCACATCTTCCTCCTCGAAGTCCACGACAACGACGGGCGCTTCGCGCGAGAGCCTGGCGGGTTTGCCAAAGACATACACATCCAGAATCATGTCACCAACGACACCCACGGTGCAGTCGGAGAAGCTCTCAACGATTTCCATGTATGCTTTCTGCGCCATGGGAGCGACCTATCCTGCGGCAATCCCGTCTTCGAGAAACTGCATATCGTAAAGCTTCCTGTACGTACCATCCTGTTCGAGCAGTTCCGCGTGTGTACCGACCTGCACAATGCGGCCGCCTTCGAGCACCACAATCTTGTCTGCGTGCTGAATGGTGGAAAGGCGGTGAGCAATAACGAAAGTGGTTCTTCCGGCTATGAGGTTATTGAGCGCAGCCTGGACCGCCTGTTCGCTCTCGGAGTCGAGTGAGGATGTAGCCTCGTCGAGTATGAGAATTGAAGCATCCCTAATAATCGCCCTGGCTATTGTGACGCGCTGTTTTTCGCCGCCGGAGAGGGTTGCGCCCCGTTCGCCGACGGTTGTATCGTATCCCTTTTCGAGGCTCATGATATGCTCGTGTATGTTGGCTGCGCGGGCGGCCACCATCACCTCGTCGTCAGACGCATCATGCTTGCCGTGCTTTATGTTTTCCTTGATAGTGGTATTGAAGAGGAACGGGTCCTGTGTCACCACAGCGACGTGTGAGAGCAGCGAGTCCCGGGAGATATTGCGAATGTCAGTCTTGTCGATAAGCACGGCTCCTTCGGTGGGGTCATAAAACCGGATAATAAGGTCGCAGAGCGTTGACTTCCCTGCGCCGCTGCGGCCCACGATGGCGACCATTTCCCCCTTCTTGATCTCGAGGTTGATGTCCTTGAGTACCGGTTCAGTGTCGTAGGCGAACCAGACGTCCTTGAAGGTGATTCCCTGCCTGACCCTCTTCATGGTAATGGCATCAGGTGCGTCCTCTATCTCCGGCTTCAGGTCGAGCAGGTGGAACACCCGTTCGCAGCCGGCAAGCGATTCGCGGACAGTGTTGTAAGCTTTCACAAGGGTCTTGGTCGGTTTGTACGCGAGAGTCATTGCGCCCATGAAGGATGCGAGCTTGCCCAGTGTGAGGCCCCAGATTCCCCCGGTAATCAGATACCAGCCGAGAAACAGCAAGATTCCCGTGCCCCAGTAGTACATGAGCTCTACGAAACTCTTGGAGAGGGCCTTCACCCTTACTACGCGCATCATCTTGCGCAGGAACTGCCTGTTGGCATCGCGGAACTCCTGGCTCTTCTTCTCCTCAAGCCTGAACGCCTTGACAATCCTTATACCGCTGAACATCTGCTGCATTGACTCCGTCAAATCGGCGAGCTTCTCAAGTGTCTTGCGGCTTCTCCTGGTTATCTTTATGCCGAGCTTTGCGATTGGGATTATGAGCAAGGGCATGATGCCGAACACAAGGATGCCAAGCTGCCAGCATTGGTTGAAGGCGACGGCGACGGCGGCCGCTATCGTCAGCGGGCACTGCACAATGTCGCGTGAGAGGAAGTTCAGAGCGTTTTGAGTAACTGCTATGTCGTTGGTGACTCTGGACATGAGCTCGCCGATTCGCCGCTTGGAGAAAAAGCCAAGAGACATCGTCATGAGGTAGTCGCTGAACTGTTGTCGTATGTCGACGAGTACTCTGAACACGACATACTGGCGCAATATCTCTCGACTGAACATGCAGCCGAAAGCGAGAACGCCTGCAGCGATAACCACGATAGATATGGTGGCCATGGTTTTCCAGTTGGCGTTGGGCAGGGCGTCGTCGAAGAAAGGCTGAGCCAGGTAAACAGGGAGGACCTGGGTGCCGGCATAGATGGTGCCGAGAGTCATAAAGGCCACTATCAGCTTCCAGTACGGCTTGGCGTACCTGATTAGTCGGAACAACTGTGCAAATCTACCCTTCATTGGCGTTCCGACAGCAGTTTCCGGTAGAGCTGTGCAGTCTTGACAACCATGCGCCCAACAGTGAAGCGGGCGGCTACTTTTTCCCTTGCGCTGCGGGCCAGCCTGTCGGTCAGGTCTCGGTCACGCAGGATTCTCTCAAGCGCTGCGGCGAGCGAGTGAGCATCGCCGGGCTTGGCAAGAAGCCCGGTCTTGAAATCCTCGACCACTTCGGGAATACCTCCGGCGCGCGTGGCGACAACCGGCACCCCGGCGGCCATCGCGTCAAGCACGGAAGTACCCAGACCTTCCTGGAGCGAGGGCATCACAAACACGTCAAAGGCCCTTATGAGTCTTGAAGCCGAAGGCTTGTGTCCGGGGAGGAAGAACTTCCCGGACAGCCCGCTGCCTCGAATGCGTGATTCCAGGTCCCGGCGCAGCTTGCCTTCGCCGAGCACCACGAATCTCAGGTTTGGCAGGTGCTGGGCAAGCTCAGAAGCCGCCGCGATGAGGTAGCGGTGTCCCTTGTGCCCGACCAGGCTCCCCACGGCCCCGACAATCGTGGTGGTTCCGTTTGCGCTCAGCATGCGGTTGAGGGTGCTACGTTCCTTCTTTGACCGCGGCGGGCAGTGGAGAGGAACCCGCCGGCCAACATGCAGCGGCATCCTGACGCCGGAATGCACGACGTGAATCATCTTACCCGGCACGCCATCACGGATAAGGGCGGCCCGGACCGCCTCGCTCACCGCAACGAAGGCGTCCGCGAAGTGGCGGTACTTGACAATCGAAAGCCCGAACCCGTGCCTGTGAATCGAGAAGTCAACCCGGCGCGAGACGACCCGCAGCGGCCTGCCTGCAATCCTGGAAGCGCAGCCGCCGAGCCAGTGGGCGTGGGAGTCGTGCATGTGGAGCACATGGTAGTCATGTCTTCGTATGAGGCCGGACAGCCGCCAGGCGGCGGTGAAGTCCGCCTCGAAGCGAAACAGTGTAGGGTGCACCCGCACCCCGGTGCCCCGGAGCCTCTCTTGGAGCCTGCTTCCCGGCTGGCAGGCGAAGCCGACCTGGTAGCCGAGCTCGCGCAGGCCCTGGGCCAGGTAGCAGGCCTGGCGCTCGCCTCCGCGCCAGCCTTTCATCGTGTCTATGTGAAGCACGCGCAGCATGCATCTCTCTCCGATAGCAGTTAGGAAACTCTACCAGCAGCAGGGCGGCAAATCAAGCCAAAACCGCCCCCAAAGGGCCCCCGCGGATTCTGGGGACATGTACTCGTTACGTGTCCCCGGAAGCCCCGCCGCGGTGCGGCGGGGGTTGAATCAACCCCGGGTCATAGACCCGGGGCTTCTGTCACCCTGCATTCTATAGAACACGGTATACTCTCGCGGTGGGCTTCTGCGACTTGATGTTCTTCCTGAACAGGAGACGCCCAAGAATGAAGAAGGCTGCTGCGCCGACAATGGAGAGCAGTGCGCAAATCAGGTCCTGCGAGTCCCTGCCCGCACCGAGGGCGAGGCCGAGCAGGCCGCCGGCGACAAGGCCGACAAGCGGCAGAAGCAGTGTCACCAGTATCGGCAGATAGAGCGAGGGGTGGGCGATTTCCACTTCCACCCTCACGCCTTCGAGGACCTCCGCTTCACCTGTGTCTATCGCAGCCGGCAGTACCCGTTCACAGTTGCCCTTCTTGAAGCACATGCGGCAGGTGGCGCATTCCTCTTCCCCACCTTGGGGAGGGTCCATCGCCACCAGTGCGACCCGGCCGCCGGGGCGCTCTTCTATGGCGGCTACAGTGCCGCTCTCACGGGTAATGTGTATGCTCGTCACGGGTGGTGAACCTCTCTTACTTGAAGAAGTCGGGGAGTATCTTCTTCTCCACGCGCCGCATGAGTGACATAGAGTAGCGCATATAGGAGATTATTTCCGCCCTTCTCCACGTCGGGTGGGATTCTACATAGCCGAGTATCTCTTCTATCGCTTCCTTGCGCGTGTGTATCCTGCGTGCGATTCGGAGCTTGCCCAAATCCAGGCCTTTCTTCCCGGCAGCTTCGAGCACCTCGTGCTGTTCCTGAGCGGATGCGCTTATCTCGGGCAGCTCCAGGAGTATCGCGCATACCCGCTTCTCATCCATGCCCAGTTGCTTTGAAAGCTCTGACAGGATACTCATCTTAATCGTTCTCCAGACAGGTTACTTGCCGGCGGCGCAGCGCTTGAGCGCATCGAGGAACGCACGCTCGACACCTTCAACATCCGAGGCATCCGTACCGCCGGCCTGCGCGAAGTCAGCCCTGCCGCCGCCGCTGCCGCCGAGCAGCTTTCCCGCTTCCTTCGCGAAGCTGCCGGAGTCGAAGCCGAAGCGCGACACCGCCGCCTCGCTTGCGCCGACAACCACACTGACTGCGCCCTTCTTGTCGGAAACCAGGCACACCACCACAGGCTCTTCCATGGCGCGGAACCTGTCAGCCATTGTGCTGAGTTCCTTTCGTCCTGCGCCTTCCTGGAAGCTGTAGAGGTACTTGAGGCCGCCTTCCTGTTTCAGATTGGAGGTGAGTATATCGGCAGTCTTGGCCGCCTTTTTTCTAATCTGCGACTCTTTGGACTTGTCGAGTTCTTTTTCCTTCTCGAGCAGTTTCTCTATTCTGTCTTTGGCTTCGCCCGTGTCAGTGGCTTTCAGCAGATGGAGAAGCTCGTGGTAGTTGCCCGCTATAGTGCTTAAATAATCAATGGCGGTCTTGCCTGTTTGAGCTTCAATCCTTCGCACTCCAGCTTTAATAGAGCCTTCACTAAGGATATGAAATACTATTATTTCCCCTGTACGCTCAACATGCGTGCCGCCGCAGAGTTCCTTCGAGTAATCGCCCACCTCGACCATGCGGACCTGGTCGGCGTACTTCTCCTCGAAGATTGCAATCGCGCCGCCCTCGAGCGCTTCCGTGTAAGGCAGCTCGCAAAAGGAGACGGGCTCGTCCTCCATTATCCGGCGGTTTACGAGAAGCTCGACTTCGCGGAGCTGGCCCGGCGTGAGCGCCTCGAAGTGGGTGAAGTCGAAGCGCAGGCGCTGTGGCCCGACGTGCGAGCCGCTCTGTTTGACATGCTTTCCGAGCACTTCCCGCAGCGCCCACTGGAGCAGGTGAGTCGCGGTGTGGTTTCGCGTGATGCCCCGGCGGCGCTCCACGTTGACCTGCGCCGTCGCCGGTTCGCCTCTTCTTGGCCGGCCTTCCGTCTTGAAACTGCCGAAGTGGATTGCGACTTCCTCGGACTTGCGGGTTTCAGTCACCTCGAACTCGAAGTTCGCACCTTCGATGGAACCTGTATCACCGACCTGGCCGCCTGCCTCCGCATAGAAAGGCGTCGTGTCGAGGACAACCTTGTCTGCGTCATGGTGGAGTACGTTTGCCTCCGTCCTGGTTGCGGAGTAACCGACAAACTCGGTCGGCGGGAGGTCGAGCTGGGCAATTTCTGACTGCTCAACCTCGAACTTTGTAAGCACCCGCGAGCACTCACGGTGCTCCTCCATCAGGGCATTG